>JAHDGN010000030.1:10613-16528 GCA_020627645.1 Akkermansiaceae bacterium | reverse complement strand
TAAGAGAATAACCTCGATCTTACATCATTTCAAGAGAGTATACCGCAGCTTCGAAAAACAAACCTCTCATTGACCACATTTCAACTGCCCGTCCCCTCTGACTCGATACTGATAAGAGGTCAACTCTCTCAATCCCATCGGTCCGCGAGCATGCAGCTTATCAGTCGAGATCCCAATCTCCGCCCCAAAACCAAATTCCTCCCCGTCACTAAATCGAGTCGAAATATTGTGAAACACACAAGCTGAATCGACTTCCCTCATAAATCTTTCCGCCGCCGACCGATCAGCAGTCACAATCACTTCGGTGTGCTTCGAGCCATACTCGTTGATATGCTCAACAGCCTCTTCAACCCCCGAAACAACCTTCACCGCGAAAACCAAATCCAAATACTCAGTCACCCAGTCATCTCCTGTCGCGACCTCAACCTCAACAATCTCCCTCGTCGCTTCATCCCCTCTCACCTCTACCCCTTTCTCCTTCAAAGCCTTGAACACCATTGGCAAAAAGTCCCCAGCCACCGACCGGTCCACCAATAGGGTCTCCAAAGCATTGCACACACTCGGCTTCTGGGTCTTACCGTCCACCACAATTTCCACCGCCATCCTCAAATCAGCCTCGCCATGCACATACGCATGACAAATCCCATCATAGTGCTTGATCACCGGCATCCTGGCCAAAGAAACCACGGTCTCAATCAACCCCTTCCCACCTCGAGGAATAATGAGATCCAAATACTGGTCCATCCCAGCCATCACTCCCACACTCTCACGATCCGTAAACGGAATCAATTGAACCGCCCCCTCCGGCAACCCAACTTCCTCTCCCCCTTCTTGCAAAGCCTTTGCCAAAGCTCGATTCGAATGAATCGCTTCCGAACCTCCCCGTAAAATCGTCGCATTCCCTGACTTAAAACACAAAACCGCCGCATCACTAGTCACATTAGGGCGGCTTTCGTACACAATTCCAATCACTCCAATTGGAACTCTCACCTGCTCAATACGAATCCCATTAGGGCGCTCCCAATCCCCCAACACCTCTCCAACCGGATCCGGCAAATCAGCAACTTTTTCAACCCCAGCCGCAACCGCCTCCAACCGCTCCTCATCCAGCCTCAAACGATCTAACATCGCCGAAGTCAACCCGCGTTCCTCACCTGCCTGAAGATCCTTTTGGTTGGCCTCCAAAATCGCCGCAGCCTCCCTCCGAATCCCCTCCGCCATCGACCTCAAAATCTCATTCTTCTTCGCCTCACTAAAAACAGCCAGCTTCAGCGCAGCCTCACGCGCCTTTTTCCCCATCTCATAAATCTGCTCTCGAATCTCTTCACTATTCATCACTTCATTATCAAATCGTTCAATCGTCCATCCCCAACACATTTTCCCCCTCACTCTTCGCGACCACCAAAGCCGCACAACTATCCCCAAACACATTCACCGCCGTCCTCGTCATATCCAAAAGTCGGTCCACTGCCATTAGAGCGACCACCGCCGCCTCTGCTCCAGGTATCCCTGAACTCGTCAAAATAATCATGATCGCAACCAGGGAGGCAGACGGAATTCCGGCAACCCCCACACTCGTCAACAACGCACTTATAACCACCAAAAATTGCGCCCCAAAATCCATCGAAACACCCATCACCTGAGCCACAAAAATCACCGCCACACACTCATACAATGCCGTTCCATCCATATTAACTGTTGCCCCAAGAGGTAGCGTAAAACTCGACGTAGATTTCGAAACCCCCGCATTCTCCTGGATACACCGCATCGTTACCGGTAACGTCGCAGATGAAGAAGCCGTCGAAAACGCAGTCAACATAGCCTCCTTCATTACACCAAAGTGCCTCCAAGGATTCACCCCTGCTAACACCCGAATCACCAAAGGCATGACCACAAACAAATGCAAACTCAAGGCTAACAATACCGTTGCAAAGTACTTCGCCAAATAACCAAACAACTCCCCTCCAGTCTTTGTCACCACCGGCACAATCAGACCAAACACCCCGATCGGAGCCAGCACCATGATCCCCTTGGTCAACAAAATCATCACCTCATTCAACGAAACAAAAAAGCTCCGCAACGGCGCCACCTCATCCACCTTCATCTTAACCATCGCCAACGAAAACAAGACGCTGAAAAATATCAGTCCAAGCATCTGGCCATTATTCGCCGCCGCAGAAACGATATTCACCGGCACCATCCTCAACAAAAAACCAGAAATCTGAGCAAAAAAGCCCCCCTCCTCTTCCCCCCGCGCCTGTGCTCCAGCCACCTTCTCTCTAGTCTCGTCCGAAGCCTCTTTTTCGTAACTCTCAAAAACTTCCCGTAATTTCACATTCGCCTCTCCATCCACCAATCCCGGTTGAATCAAATTCACCAAAGCCAAACCCAAGCAAATTGCCAACAAACTCGTCAGCGCGTAAAACCCCGCTGTCTTTCCCAGTAATCTCCCAAACCCATCTATCCCGTGCAAACTCGTAATCCCTGCAATCACCGACGACACCACCAAAGGGACAATAATCATCTTTAGCGCACCTAAGAACAAATCACCCAACAGCTGACAAAAAGACAAAACTCCATCCACAAATGGACCTCCCTCTCCTCCCATTCCCCGCAACAAAAATGCCACGATCACGGCCACGGCCAACGAAATCAAAATCTGCCAATGCGCTTTAAGCTTCACTGCAGCAGAGTATGCAAAATTTCGCTCCAGTCAAAACCCCTTCACTCAACCAAAGTAACCATTTGCCTCTTCTCCCTCACTCCTCTATGAAATGGCCCCACAAGAAATTCTTGGTTATCGAACTCCTCCAGACCAAACAAATGATCCCCGCGATCCTCTCGAATCAGTAATCTTCCATCATCCTTCTTTCATCTTGAAACTCTCCCGCTATCTCCCCGGCTTTATCCTTGCTGCCCTCGGCGCCCTTGCAGCCATCTTTCTCGCCCCAGCCGAAATGGACCGCGTCCGGGACCACCTGGTCGGATTCCCAGACTCTGACCGCACCGCCCACCAACTCCGCCCCATTGTTCTCGCCGCCATTTGCTTCATCCCAGCCATCGGTGGCTTCTACTACAGCTTCTGCAAAAAAATCGACCGATACCTCATCCGACAATTCATGGGGGCGCTCACCCTCTGCTTCACCGCCATCTACTCAATCTGGTTCATTTCTGATCTAGCCGACAACATTGGCGAATTCCGCAATCATCAAAACCCACTCGCCATGATGGGACAATATTACCTCATCGCCCTCCCCTGGATTATTCTCAAGTTCGCCCCCTTCTCCCTCCTTCTCGCCATGCTCTACTCCCTGGGCAAACTTTCCAAAGCACAAGAAATCACCTCCATCATCCAGACAGGCAGAGGCACCTTCCGCCTCATCTACCCCCTCCTCATCATCGGAGGCCTCATCGGACTCCTCTGCTTAGGGCTCAACTACCACTGGGCCCCTCACGCAGAAGGATACAATGAAGCCCTCGTCGAAGAACAACGGAAAGGCACCCTCTCCGAAGCCGAAAATGTCCTCTTCTTCGAACCCGATCACCAACGGCTCTGGATCATTGGATCATTCCCCTACAACTACCATCACGGCGAACCCCTGAAAGACGTCATTGTCCGCTCATTCTCGAAAGACGGGCAACCGCTCGAACGCCTCCAAGCCAAAACAGCTAGCTGGAATCCCGAAACCCAACACTGGACCTTTTCGGGCACTTCCCGAACCAATGTCGGCAAAAAATTTAACTCCCTAGGCATCTCCGCCACCCGCCCAAAACCGGACCTCGATGTCCCCGATCCTTTGATCATCACAAATTGGTCCGAGACCCCATGGAAACTCATCAAGCCAGGCCTCAAAGCAGAACAACTCGGCATCCCCGGGCTCTATTCCTGGCTCCAACAAAACCGAAATACCACCTGGGCCCTGAAAAGGCGCTTCGTCACCCAATGGCACGACCGCTGGGCCCGCCCCGGCATCTGCCTCGCGATCGTCATGCTCGCAGCCCCACTCGGCATCGTCTTTACCAGACGAGGCGCCGCCGGTGGCATCGTCCTAGCCATCTTCCTCTGCGTCGCCATCCTCTTCTCCTCTCGTATCTTCCTCGCCCTTGGTGAATCGGGATACCTCAACCCCTGCCTCGCCGCCTGGGGCACAAACATCCTTGCCACCTTCGTCGCTTTGGTCCTCATTCAGCGCCGACTCGTCGGAAGACCAATCTACCAAACCCTCCGAAGACTCATTCCAAGATAATTCAAAAAATGAAAGAACCCTGGAGCATCAAATCCCGCGCCAAAGAATGCGCCGCCACCGGAACGCCCTTCGAAGCCGGCCAAAAAATCCGCGCCGCTATTTTCCCCGACCCCGAATCTTCCGGATACCTCCGCAAAGACTTCGCAACCGATGCCTGGGAAAACCTCGAAGAAAAAGGCTCCCCCTTCTCCACCTGGCTCACCCAGTATGAACCGCCCGTTGTCGAAGAAAAACCCGAGGACGTCGTCGACCAGGACCCCGAATCACTCCTACGCAAGATGGTCGAAGATGACGAAGAACATACCGAAAACGCTCGCTATATTCTCGCCGTCATGCTCGAACGACAAAAGACCCTCGTCGAAACCGACACCCAAAAAGTCCCCTCCGGTGTCCTCCGCGTCTACGAACATCGTAAAACCGGTGACGTCTTCCTCATCAAAGACCCCCAAATCCCCCTCTCAGACGTTGACAAAGTCCAAGAGGAAGTACGACAACTTCTCGACCCAACCTCAGAACCAGAAACCGAACCAGAACAAACCTCCCCTGAACCCGAGTCTTCTCAACCAGAGCCCCCTCAACCAGCCGCCCCAGAACCATCCACCACCCCCTCCAACGAAGAAGAAGAATAAAATCCAGAGAAATCATCCTGCACTCTCGGAATTTGTTCATTCTGCACTATTTCATTCGTTCATTTCCATCATGCTTCCCTGGTTCCAAAACCAATTCCCGATCTACCTCGCCCCCATGGCCGGCGTCACCGACGTCACCTTCCGGACCCTCTGCAAAGAACTCGGAGCCGACGTCATGGTCACCGAATTTGTCTCAGCCGAAGGGATCATGCAGGCAGATCACCGAACCCGAAAATACACCACCTTCCATGACGAACAACGCCCCGTTGGAGTCCAACTCTTCGGAGCGGACGGAACACGCATGGGAGAAGCCGCAAAAAAAATCATCGACTGGAAACAACCCGACTTCATCGACCTTAATTTCGGCTGCCCCGTCAATAAAGTCGTCTCCAAAAACGGCGGATCCTCCCTCCTCAAAGATTGCCCACTCCTCGCCGACACCGCCTCCAAGATTGTCAAAGCCGTCGGCGATCAGGTTCCCGTCACCGGAAAAATACGAATCGGCTGGGACACCAACTCCGTTAATGCACCCGAAGTCTGCCACATCCTAAAAGACTGTGGCATCCAAGCCATCGCCATTCACGGTCGCACCAGATCTCAAGGATACCGAGGCGAAGCCGACTGGAACGTCATCGACGAATGTGCCCAATCTGTCGACCTCCCTGTGATCGGCAACGGAGACATCGACTCCCCCGAGATGCTCAAACATCGCATGGACACCACCGCCGTCTCTGGCGTCATGATCGGACGTGCCGCCATGCAAAACCCCTGGATCTTTTCGCAAGCCAAAGCCCTCCTGCAAACCGGCACCATCCCACCACCGCCATCGATCGACGAACGTTGGTCCTTTGTCATTCGACACTGCAAGCTCGCCGTCGAATCTGACCGCTACGGCGACGAAAAACACACCCTCATGGCCATGCGATCCCGCCTCATGACCTACTGCAAAGGATTCCCAGGCGCTAAACCACTCCGCCAACAACTCTCACAAGTCACTTCCGTCCAGGAGGTAGAAGAAATCGCCCACAATTCCCAAACA
>JAHDGN010000030.1:0-10574 GCA_020627645.1 Akkermansiaceae bacterium | reverse complement strand
TTAAAATAAATAAGATTGAAACAAAAACTTTTCTAAACTATGCTCGGCTCTGTGATGAGTCCTCGCCTTAGCACCAGCCTTACCGCACTTCTAGTCGGAATCTCCACAAACAGCCTCACCGCAACCATTGACCAAAGGATCATGGCACTCGAGTCCGAGGTCTCCCACCTCCGAGACACCATCACCCGCCTCCAAAACCAACAAGCATACACCCCCGGGCGCTCCCACTCACTCTCCAACACCCACACCATTCGCCGCGGTGACACCTTTTGGGATCTCTCGCGCGAATATCGGGTCTCCATGAGATCTCTCCGCAACGCCAATTCTCACATGCACCCACGCCGGCTTCGCATCGGCGCAAAGATGACCATTCCTGGACAATCAAAGTCCATTGGCGCTCCCGAATTTTCAACCTCTCTCACGACTTCCACCATCTCCTACACCGTTCAACCTGGAGACACCCTTGGCCACATCGCGGAACAACATGACATCAAACTCCGCCACCTCATCAACGCCAACCCGCGAGTCAAACCTCGCCGCCTCCGCATTGGATCAACCCTGCAAATCCCGGGACAAAAAACCTCCCACCCCGCCCCAACTTTTGATCTCTCAACCCCACCCCCACTTCCAGACGTCGAACCGGTGATCACGGCCGAACCAGCAGTCGAAGAAACCATTCCAGAACCCAATTCTCTTCTCGAAAAAAGACCTTCAATCACACCCGACCCGCTCCCTGAAACGCCATCCATCTTAGGCGGCCTCGATCTCCCTGAACTCAACCTACCCGCCCCTGAGCCCGAACTCACACCGGAGGAACCTGAACCAAAGGAAAAATTAGAACTTCCAGCCCTCGACTTACCCGAACCCAAACCTGCCCCAAAACCAACCCCAAAAAAATCTCCAAATAAGCTCATCAAAGTAGCAAAAGAAGCCCGCTTTCACGAAATCGCCACCGCCCACAACACCACCGTTGATCACCTCAACAAAATCAACAACCTCGCCCTCAGCTCAGCCCAAAAAATCCAAGCCGGCTCCGAAATTCTCGTCCCTAACAACGACTAGCAGAACTTCGCCCGGTCTTCTCAAACGAGGCAAAACTCACCTACCTCAGGTGAGCTAGAAACTCCACATTCCCATCCGTCCCGGTGATCGGAGAGCGCATCACCCCGACCCACTCCCGACCAACCCCTTCAACGAATTCCCGAATCTTCCCCACCGCCTTCTCATGAAGCTCCGGCTCCCTCACAATCCCTCCCTTCCCCACTTCTTCTCTCGATAACTCAAACTGAGGCTTAATCAACGGCACCACCACTCCTCCTTCATTAAGGATAGCGAAAGCCGCAGGAAGCACCTTCGTCAGCGAGATAAACGACAAATCCATCACCACCAAATCCACCCGCTCACCCAAATCATCCACCGTCAGATTCCTCGCATTAAACTTTTCTCTCGAAATCACTCGCTCATCACTCCGCAACTTCCACACCAACTGATTGGTCCCCACATCAACCGCATGCACCCGCTGCGCCCCCCTCTGTAACATCCGTAAACCCCCCAGTCGAGGCCCCCAGCACAAACCAGGCCCTCCACCTCAATCTCGAACTCCTCTAATGCCCCCTCAATCTTAAAACCACCCCGCCCGACAAATTTCGGCTTCTCCTTGACCGATAAAGGAGCATCTTCAGCCAATTTCTGACTCGCCTTTGCCACCCGAACCGTCCCCGTCATCACTTCCCCTGCCATAATCAGACGCTTCGCCTGCTCACGCGAGTCACATAACCCGCGTGCCACCAACAAAGCATCAACCCGCTGAGCCCCCATCAATCTGCAAGTTCAGCTTCATTCAGAGCATCAATAAACTGCCTTAACCGCCCGTAATCTCGCCGACGATGACGCAAAACAATTCTCGGCATATCAGCCAACTCAGGCTCATTCCCCTCTTCCTCAAGAGCTTCCATTTGCTTGATCTCGCCAGATTTAACAATTCCCTCAAACCTCTCATTCAGATTCTTCAAAGCTGCCTCCGAAAGCCGCGACTGTAACCGTAGCACCAACCGATCTCCCACATAACGATACGAATGAAAGTTCGTATAGAATCTCGTGATCTCCTCCAAAGCCTCATCAATATCATCCGTGACCTTAAACAAAGAAAAATCAGACTCCGAAATCATTCCCAAGCGGAACAAATGCTCCTCCACAAACTGATTCCAAGCCTTCCAATAAGTCCCCCCCTTCGCATCCAAACAAACAATCGGATACAAAATCGACTTCCCAGTCTGGATCAAAGTCAAAGCCTCGAACATCTCATCCATTGTCCCCACCCCTCCAGGCATCCCCACCGCCGCATCCGCTTCACTGACAAACGCTAACTTCCTCGTAAAGAAATAGTTATAATCGATCAACTTCGGATCCCCAGCAATGAACTCATTCGCCGCAGCCTCAAATGGTAAGGAAATATTTAACCCAAAACTATGCTCACGAGTCGCCCCCTCATTCCCCGCCGCCATAATCCCAGGCCCCGCACCCGTAATCGTCATATAACCCAGATCTCGCAACCTTCGCGAAAACTCCACCGCCGCCTGATACTCCTTCTCCTCAGGCTTTGTTCGCGCCGAACCAAATAACGCCACCTTTCTCTTCCCTCGATACGGCTGAAACACCTCACTCGACCACTTCATCTCCTTCAACGTCCGATTCACCAACTTCAAATCTCCCACATCCATCGGCCCTCGAGCCATCGAAACTGCCGTCGAAAACATCTCAGCCAACAAACAAGGCTCCACAACCCCCTCCACCGACTCCGCTAACTCCCGAATCTTCGTATCTAACCCCTTACTCCCAGTCGACTCAATAAAGTGACACGAATCATACCCCACCATCCCCGCCGTAATATCCCTCCGCTTCGGTGCATCTTTTCTTCCCTTTTTTGACATGACCCTAACCTGAACCCTTTTATCCCTCCTGACAAACCTCCACTCTTGAATTTCTTCAAAAAATTTCAAGACTCCCCCCGTGGCTATCACCAATACAGACGACCTCCGCATCGACCGGCTCGATCCCCTGATCTCACCCGCCGTCCTCGCCTACCAACTTCCCATCACCGAAAACTCTGCTCAAGTCGTCGCCTCCGCACGCCAGTCAGCCGAAGACATCCTCCTCGGAAAAGACGACCGCCTTCTCGTCGTCGTCGGCCCCTGCTCCATTCACGACCCTTCAGCCGCCCTCGAATACGCCCAACGCCTCAAAGAAGCGGCCGCCCAACATGCCGATGACTTGCTCGTCATCATGCGAGTCTATTTTGAAAAACCTCGTACCACCGTCGGCTGGAAAGGCCTTATCAATGATCCCCACCTCGACGGATCCTTCGATATCAATCAAGGACTCCGCTTTGCGCGCGAACTCCTCCTCCAACTAGCCGAAATGGGAGTCCCTGCTGGAACCGAATTCCTCGACGCCATTTCTCCACAGTATGTTGCTGACCTCATCGCCTGGGGTGCCATCGGCGCTCGCACCACCGAATCCCAAGTTCACCGCGAACTCGCCTCCGGGCTCTCCATGCCCGTCGGTTTCAAAAATGGCACCGGCGGATCCATCCAAATCGCCCTAGACGCCATCGGCGCGTCATCCCAACCCCACCACTTCCTCTCCGTCACCAAACAAGGCGTCTCAGCCATTGTCACCACCACCGGCAACAAAGCATGCCATCTCATCCTCCGGGGCGGAAAAGCAGGACCCAACTACGCACGCGAAGACATCAACCCCATCACCGCAAAACTCAACGAACTCAACCTCGCCCCACACCTCATGGTCGACTGCTCTCACGGGAACTCCCAAAAGGACTTCCGAAACCAACCAAAAGTCGCCGCCGACCTCTGCTCTCAAATTTCAGATGGCCACACCGACGTCGCCGCCGTGATGGTGGAATCAAACATCATCGAAGGAAATCAAAAGATTTCCGATAACATGACCTACGGCCAATCCGTCACCGACGCCTGCATCAACTGGCAAACCACCGAAGACGTCCTCCAACAATTTGCCACCGCCGTCCAAAATCGACGCAAAAAAACACCGAATCAATCGTGACAAAAAACGACCTCCTCTCCGCACTTCTCAACGAACTGACTGAAAAAATCACCCTCCTCAAATCAGCCCTCGCTGATTCCGAGGAAGGCGCGTCAGGATCAGAAACTAAATCCGAAGGCAAATACGACACCCGCGCCATCGAAGCCTCCTACCTTGCCGAAGCTCAGGCTGAACAACTTGCTCAAGCCGAAGAATCACGACGCACCCTCGAAAATTTCTCTCCTCCCCCCTTTAAATACTCCGACAAAATCGCCCCCGGCGCTCTCGTCGAAGTTGAACAAGACAACGAAATTTCCTTCTACCTCCTAGCCCCCACCGCCGGAGGTCTCACCGCCGAATATCTGGGTTGCGAAGCCACCATCATCACCCCCGAATCACGCCTCTACGGACAACTTCTCAACCAAAAACCTGGCGCCACCCTCACCAACCCCACCCTCACCATCCTTGGAGTTGAGTGATCTTTACTCCCCCCTAAAGCTTCGACAGATTACTTCAGTGATGGAAATTCAAACGGATAATTTGCATCATGGGCGATTCGCTCGTCATCATTCATACGAGCACGAAGAATCTGAACTGTATATGCCCCTCTCACTTTGCCATTTCCCACAAGAAGCCAATCACTAAGTTGACGAACCGGAAACTGAACCAACTCCCCAATTGCAACACTTCGCAGTGATCTTGGCTGACTCATCAAAATTCCTGAGATCTTCTCTCCATCGAAGGACACACTATCGACCCAGATATGCTCACCACCATCTGGATTACTATCGTCGAAGAAATACGCCTTAACCAGTGAGAGCGTCAGCGCCGGGATAACTCGCTGTTGATCCACAGAAACCTCGGACCAAAACTCAGGAAATGCCTTTCGTGCTTCCTCCATTGCGGTATTCATCTCCAAATCATCAGAATCAACACTGATGACGTCCACGCCCGATTGAAAACGATCTAAGGAATCATCACAACTGGTCCCAAAAATTGACAAAGCAATGATCAAACATGCTCTAATAGTCATAACTACATGAAAAAACATCCCTTTCAGCCTCTGTCCCCCAACACCCAACATTACTCCAAACCTCCCCCTACTCCCTCGCTTTAGCCACCCTCTCCAACACCTCCTCGTAACCTTCCATCACCCCGCCCAAGTCCTGCCTAAAACGATCCTTATCCATCTTCCGTCCCGTCGTCGCATCCCACAACCGGCAAGTATCCGGACTCACCTCATCCGCCAACACAATCTCCCCATCTGTCGTCTTTCCAAACTCGATTTTAAAATCCACCAACTTCAGTCCACACTCCATAAAGAAATCCGACATCACCCCATTGATCACCAAGGCCTGCTTCTTCAACAACGCACACTCCTCCGGAGTCGCCAACTTCAACTCTCTCGCATAATCATCATTAATCAACGGATCTCCCAACTCGTCCGATTTATAAGAAAATTCAACAATTGGGATCTCAAACTCCGCCCCCTCCTCAACCCCCATCCTTTTCGAAAAACTCCCCGCCGCCAAATTCCTCACAATGACCTCTACTTGAAGAATATCCACCCGCTTCACCAACAAATTCACCTCATCCAAATCAGCCACCAAATGAGTCGCAACTCCCTTTTCCTCCAACATCTGATACATCAACAAAGTAATCGCCTTGTTCAATTTGCCCTTATTCTCAAATTGCGCCTTCTTCTCAGCATTAAATGCCGTGGCATCATCCTTGTATTCCATCCGCAAAACCTCGGAATCATCCGTTGAATACAACTTCTTGGCCTTACCTTCATACAATGGATCCATAACTGACTTGATCCATAAATCCCCGCCCCGCTTTTGCCAACCCTCGAATGCCCTTCAATCAATAGATCTGACAGCAATCACGACCAGAAACGTAAAATTGTCTGGCAACAAGACTCCAAAACAAGTCCACTGAACCTTTCTTGCAACAAACATCATGATTTCTACGGTCAGAATCTCTGCTCTTCCGCTACTCTCTCTCACGCTCCTTGGCCTGGCCAGCCCCCTCCATGCAAAACCCGATGAGAAAACCCCACCCAAAATTGAGGGCACCGCCAATGAAGAAGACGTCGATATCGTCGAAGCCGAGAAGGCCCTCCTCGCCACCATCACCTACCCCGAAGGAATGACCGCATCCGTCTTTGCCAAACAACCCGACGTCCTAAATGCCACCGCCATCACCATCGACGAGCAAAATCGCCTCTTAGTGGCCGAAACTCACCGGTTCGACCGAGGAATCGAAGACAATCGCCGCAATTGGCACTGGCTCAAAGACGAAGTCGGCCTTCGCACTGTCGCCGATCGACTCGCTCTCTACGAAAAATGGAAAGATAAAAAGGAACCAGGCTACTACACCAAATACGCCGAAAAAATCCGCATTCTTGAAGACAAAGACGGGGACGGAAAAGCCGAAAAATCATGGCTCTATGCCGATCACTTCAACGATCCTCTCGATGGAACCGCTGCCGGCATCATGGCCGCCAACGGCAAAGTCTACTTCGCTTGCATCCCCCACGTCTGGATGCTCGAAGACAAAAACAACGACGGAATCTCCGATGTCCGAACCTCTCTTCAAGAAGGCTACGGCATCAGCGTGAGCCTCAGTGGCCATGACCTCAATGGTTTCGCTTTCGGACCCGACGGACGAATCTATTTCACCATTGGTGACCGTGGCTATGACCTCAAAACAAAGGAAGGCAAACACCTCTACGATCAATATGGAGGAGCGATCTTCCGAATGGAACCAGATGGTAGTAATCTCGAGGTTGTTCACTACAACCTCCGAAATCCAAAAGAAATTGCCTTCGACCAATACGGTGTCGCTTTCTCAGTAGACAACAATTGCGACTACGGCGACAAAGCCCGCTTGGTCATGATGGTCGAAGGCGCCATGTCCGGCTGGAATCGAGGAAACCAAAATTTCCGAAACTTCCCCCATGCCGTGGACGTGACTAATCGACACGATACCCCCTGGATGACCGAAAACTGGTGGCAGATTGAAGCCCTCAATCGCCCTCAAGCCATCCTCCCTCCCATCGCACACATCAGCGTGGGCCCCTCCGGATTAGCCTACAATCCAGGCATCGGACTGAACCAAAAGTGGAACAACCATTTCTTCGTATGCGACTACCGTGGCGGAGGAAGTGAAGTCATTGGATTCAAAGTAGCTCCCAAGGGAGCCTCCTACGAAATGGTCAATGATGAAACCTTCATCAAAGGCTTCCTGAATACCGATATCGAATTTGGCTACGACGGCAAAGTCTACGTCAGTGACTTCACCGGCGGATGGAAAACCTATGACGTCGGCACCATCTTCGTTTTTGAAGACCCTAAAGAAACCGCAAAACCAGTCGTCAGCGAGGTGAAATCTCTCTTCGCCACTGGCATCGAAAAACGAAACCCGGAAAAACTCGCCCAGCTTCTCCAACATCAAGACCTCCGCGTCAGACAACGTGCCCAGTTTGCCCTCGCAAAAAACGTCTCCAACCGCCCTCACTTCACGAACGCTGCCAATAACAAATCAAACCCTCTCACCACGCGCCTTCACGGCCTCTGGGGACTTGGCCAGCTCGCCCGAACCCAAAAAGATTCCTCTTCAGCTGAAACCTTGATCCAGCTCACCCAAGACCATGAATGGCGCATCCGAAGCCAAGCAGCCCAAGCTCTCGGCGATGCCAAAGCCATCAAAAGCCGAAAGGCCCTCATCAAACTCCTTTCCGACCCCAACCTCAACGTCCGCATGCTCGCCGCCACCGCCCTTGGAAAACTCGGACAGAACAAAGACATCGCAAGCCTAGTCAAAGTCCTAGCCGAAAACACCACCAGCGATACCTATCTCCGACATGGAGCCATCCACGGGCTTCGTCTCATTGTCGAAGCCACAGGCACCTCCAAAGAACTCATGAAGTTCAGAAACCACCCCTCCAAAGAAGTCCGCCTCGGACTCATCATCGCTCTCCGACACTTGCGAGACCCCAACATCGCTCACTTCCTCGACGATCAAGAGCCCAGCCTGGTCATCGAAACAATTCAGGCCATCAACGATAACTACATCGAAGCAGCCCGTGCCAAACTAGCCACCAAAACCAATTGGCTAGGCAAATCCGAAACCCCCATCGACTACCGCATCATCAACGCCATTTTCCGAGTCGGAGACCCCAAAGGAATCCTCACCCTGCTCAAATTTGCCGAAAACACCAGCATACCTGAATTGACCCGCATCGAATGCATTTTCCAACTTCGCCGCTGGGAAAAACCACCCACCGGAGACTGCACCACTGGCAAAATTCGCCCACTCAAACGAGATCGCAACATTGACTCCCTCAAACCTCAGATCAAGAAATCGATCGCCCGACTCCTAAAAAGCTCTGAAGGAGAAATCCTTGCCGAAACTCTCACCACCGGAGCCTTCTTTGGCGAAACACCTAGTCTCGAAACACTCCGCGAACACTTTCTCAACGAGAAAAACCTTCGCAAGGTTAGATTAGCTGCTCTCAGAAGCCTGACCCGGAAAAACAACCCCGCATTGGTCAAAACGCTCAACAAGACCGTTAAATCAAAAGATCCCGAAATCCGAAAGGCCAGTCTTAACGCCCTCGCCAAAGCTTCCCAAAGAGACGCCATTCGTGAAAGCCGACGCATGCTGGCCGAAAAACAAATCTTCGATGGTCAGATCGCGATGCAAGTTCTCGCAAACATCCCCGGGAAAGAGGCCGCCTCGATCATCAAAGGAGCCCTTGCTCACATCGACAAAGCCCCCCTTGGAATCCAACTCGACATTCTCGAGGCCTCCAAAAAACGTAAAGAACAAGAAATCAAACAAGCCCTCCAGGCCTACGAGGCAAAATTAGATAAAAAGGATCCCCTCGCCGGCTTTCACGTCACCCTCGCCGGTGGCGACCCCGGTCGAGGCCTTCGCATCTTCTATCGCCACGGAGCCGCTCAATGCGCTCGATGCCACTACGCTCACCCCAAACGCCACGGAGGAGAAGCCGGACCACACCTCGGCAAAGCAAAAAAACCTTACGAAATGGAATACCTGCTCGAATCTCTCATCGAACCTAATGCTCGAATCTCTTCAGGATATGGAATGGTTTCTGTGACAAAAAAAGACGGAACAATCGTCGCTGGAACCCTTCTCGAAGACGGTAAAGAGATCATTGCTCTTGCTGACCCAACCACCCAAGAACGCACGGAATACAAACGAACTGAAATCAAATCGATGACCAACGCCGTCTCAACCATGCCCTCCATGCGCCATATTCTCAAAAAGACCGAAATCCGCGACCTCCTCGCCTTCATCAAGTCCCTGGAGGACAAGGAGTCACCAAAAAAGAAGTGACCAAAAGGACAGTAAATAGGCAGGGTCCAAGAACTCCGGAAACTCACTTTTGACCTTGGCGAGTGACTTTCCTCAAGATAGCTTCCTCAGGCTATTTGTTTGAGTATCCACAACCTATGAAGATCCCAAAAACAATCATCCTCACCCTTCTTATCCCACTCCTCACCAGCCTTTCCCACGGAAACAGCAATCGCAACAAGTGGGAAGTCAAGAACCACCAAGGGCATCAGTACGTCCCCCTTAATTTGGTGAAGAAATATTATCGAATGCACACCCTCGCTAAATCTGGCCGCTACCTGGTCATGAAAAACAAAGAGGTCACCATCAAATTCAAACCCGGAGGGCAAGAAGTCCTGATGAATGGTGTGAAATTCATCTTCAGCAAGGCCATCATCTCTCTCCAAGGAAAATACCACATCTCCACCACCGATCTCACCAAGATCGTCAATCCTGTCCTCTTTCCCACCTCCATCAAAGAAGCCAAAGTTTTTGACACCGTCATCATCGACCCCGGACATGGCGGAAAAGACGCCGGCGCGGTCAACTCACTTGGAACCGAAGCTGACTACAACCTAAAGGTAGCGAGATACCTACAGGCCAACCTCAAAAAAAGAGGCTTCAAGGTCGTCATGACCCGCAACTCCGACCGATTTCTCTCCCTCAAACAACGAGTCGATATCGCCAATAGATACTCCAACGCCATCTTCATCAGTATTCACTTCAACGCCGCAGGAAGCCGAGGACGCTCCAGCGCTCGCGGCATTGAGACCTTCACCCTCTCCCCCGTCGGTGTGGCTCACTACGGAAGAGGACTCAAAAATTCCGACTGGATCAGCCGCAGCGGCAATGCCCAAGACTCCGCAAACATCGCCCTCGCGACAAGCGTTCACTGGAGCGCCATCAAACGACTCAGAAAAGGAGTTTACCCCTCGATCGCCGACCGAGGGATTAGACGTGCTCGCTACAGCGTCCTCACCGGCCTAAAACACCCTGGCCTCCTCTTTGAAGGAGGATTCCTCAGCCACCCAACGGAACGCAGATACATTCACAAAGCATCCTACCAACATGCCTTGGGAGAAGCGATTGGCGATGCCATTTTCTTCTACCGAAAAGCCACCGTAGGCAAAACACGAAGAATCACCCGATAA
>JAHDGN010000452.1 GCA_020627645.1 Akkermansiaceae bacterium | reverse complement strand
AATACTGTGCTGCTGAAGTATAAAATGGAGTCTATTTAATTGTCGGATTAATATAGGCGGTTCCTGTGATTCTGGTCTTCCCTATCGCGAGGATTGTGAAGTCGTTATCGTCGGTGGTGTTTCCGTTTTGGTTGGCGTCGTTGAGGAGAGCGATGAAGGGGGTGAGTCGTCCGCGATTGCTTTGGATGAAGCAATTGAAATCAGTTATTTCAATCACTCGTGGAGAGGTGGTGGAGTTTGTGTATGATTGACTTTCAAGAAGGACGAAGTTCTTGGTTCAGCGTCCTAAATCTCCGCCACTACTTACGTTTGTTGATCCGAGTGTTGTGATCGTTTGAGCGTCAGAGGATGTCCAAGCGAGTATGGCTATTGAGGCGATAATCGTTTGGTGAGCAAAGATGAATCTTTTCATGAGCGAAACTTATCTAAAATGATAGGTGCGCTACATTCATTTTCCGGCCTTGGTAAGCGGAAAGTGTTTATTTTTAGGGGAAAAGCCCGCGTTTTCGCTTCACGTCTGCGACGGTGTTGATTCCGGTCGCTAGGGCGCCAAGGCGGTGAGAGCATTTATTGTATTTGCAGAATTGCATTAGGTTTTCAAATGCTTCGTTGAGTTTGGTTTCGAGTTTGGTGAGGACTTCGGTTTTGGTCCAAGAGAAGCGTTGAAGGTTTTGTACCCATTCGAAGTAACTGACGGTGACGCCGCCAGCATTGCAGAGGATATCGGGAATTAGGAAGATATCACCTCGCTTCTCGATGATGGTGTCGGCATCTGGAGTGGTGGGGCCATTCGCTCCTTCGGCAAGGATCTTGCAGCGAAGTTTTGGAGCATTCTTTTCGGTGATGACTCGTTCTAATGCTGCTGGGACGAGAACGTCACATTCCATGGTGAGCATTTCGTCTGGATCGATTGCTTCGGCTTCGGAGAAGCCAGCGACCCCTCTGGTTTTTTGAAGGTGTTGGGAGAGGGCGTGGATGTCGATGCCGTTGGGATTGTAAATAGCGCCTGAGATATCCGAGACGGCGGTGATTTTCATGCCGTAGGCGACCATGGTTTTGGCGGCGTGCGAGCCGACGTTACCAAAGCCTTGAATAATGGCGGTGGCACCGTTGATGGGGATGTTGATTTTATTGAGAGCGCGAGCTGATAGGAAGGCGACGCCGTGGCCAGTTGCTTCAGTCCGACCTTTGGATCCTTGTAATTCAACTGGTTTTCCGGTGATAACTTCAGGAACAAATCGTCCTTCGCGGGTGGAGTAGGTGTCGAGGATCCAGGCCATGTGTTGTTGATTCGTTCCGACATCGGGTGCCATGACATCGACCTCAGGTCCGATGAAGGAGCTGATTTCTTGAGCGAATCGGCGGGTGAGGCGTTCTTGTTCGCTGGCACTGAGTTGTCGTGGGTCGCAAGTGATGCCGCCTTTGCCGCCGCCGTATGGGAGCCCCATGAGGGCGCATTTCCAGTTCATCCACATGGCGAGGGCTGCGACCTCACCGACGTCGACTTTGGGGTGGAAGCGAAGTCCTCCTTTGACAGGGCCTCGGGATAGGTGGTGTTGGACTCGGTGTCCGAAGAAGACTTGGGTTGAGCCATCGTCCATGGTGACAGGCATGGTGACGGTGATGAGTCGTTTAGGCCATTTGCAGCGCTCGCGGACTTGTTCGTCAAGATTTAGGAAATCGGCGACGCGGTCAAATTGCTCGGCAGCCATTCCGAAGACGGGATTATTGAGGAGGTCTTCTTTCATGAAGAAGATGAAAGCAGATCGAGGTTAGTTATCAAGTTATGGAGTTATTTTATGACGAGGTCGCAGGTGTGACTGGTTGTAAAATGAAGGCGGTTCTATACTATGCAATGACCGAGTATTTTGAGAGGAAGGAGCTGTGATTGGTAATGTGATTCGCTGGGCTGTTTTGAGGCCAATTATCAAGCCGTTGACTAGGTTGGCGGTGGGGTTAATTGCGATTCCGTTGTTTCGGTTGGTGGTGAGGCGGGGGATGAGGTTAGCGAAAGTGGATATGACGGAATTGGAAGAGGATTTGGAGGAGTGGTTTAAGGCTTCATTGATTCTTTTAGTGGCGACGGCGAATATGGAGAGTTTGATGTTTGGGTGGGTTCCGTTGGATTTGGAGGGGTCTCAGAGTTGGGTGGGTGTGTTTTTTCGTTTGTTGCTGGTCATTGGGGTGATTGAGTTGATGCCGGACCAGGCGTTGTTTGGAGTTCTTCACAGTGGCGGGGTGAAGTTGCCCTTTGGGAAGAGGTTTTTTCAGGATGTATGGGCGCAGAAGGTTGATTTGGCGAAGAAGGTTGGTTGTATGCATTTGAATCGTTCGAGTCCGGTTTTGGCGATGATGTCGGCGATTTTTGGTGGGACGTCGGATGGGCAGGGGGTGGTCATTGGGTGGATTTGTTATGGGATGGCGATTGGGCAGTATTTGCTGATTGCGATGATTACTTCGAAAGATAAGGCGGGAGACTTGTTGAAGTTGTATGATGAGAAGGTGGCTGAGCAGAGAGAGGAGTTGGTGGAAGAGTTTGAGGTCAAGGAAGTCTAAGATTTAAGATTTAAGATTTGGGATTTGGGATTTGGGATTTGGGATTTGGGATTTGGGATTTGGGATTTG
>JAHDGN010000451.1 GCA_020627645.1 Akkermansiaceae bacterium | reverse complement strand
ATCGATCACGCACAGAATCCCTCCTGCCTCTACCAAAACCTACTCACTCACTTCGGAGAAACAATTGAGCCTTGTGCCCACTGCTCCCGCTGTCAAAACGAACCTTCACCCAATCGGCTCCCCTCTTCTCCTCAGCCCGAAATCTCACTTCAAGACCTCCAACAAATCAAAGAGCTGATAGAAGAAAAGCACCCGTCACTGCGAACTGCTCGCCAACTGACCCGATTCCTAACAGGCCTCACCTCACCTGCCACCTCATACACCTGGCATCTCCCCAAAGGAGCAAAACGCAAACAACGACTCACCTCACATCCTGCATACGCCCTCCTCGAAACCCACCCCTTCGAAAACGTCCTCACCCAAACTCAAACCCTCATCTTTTAGCCCCTCAACCAAGAACTCACAACTCGGCCCCTCAACCAAGAACTCACAACTCACCAGTCATAACTCACAACTCGGCCGAAGGCCGTCAGCACTCCACCACATTCACCGCCAACCCACCCCTCGCCGTCTCCTTATACTTTGAGTCCATATCTCGCCCCGTCGCCTTCATCACCTCGATGACCCGATCTAACGAAACATGGTGGTCACCACAACTGCGCCTTGCCAGCCTCGAAGCATTAATCGCCTTCACCGATCCCATCGCATTACGCTCAATACAAGGAATCTGCACTAATCCACCGATCGGATCACACGTCAGCCCCAAATTATGCTCCATCCCAATCTCCGCCGCAAACTCCACCTGCTCAGGCGTCCCGCCTAAAAACTCTGTCAATCCAGCAGCCGCCATCGAACACGCCACTCCAACCTCACCCTGACAACCCACATCAGCACCCGAAATCGAAGCATTTTTCTTATACAAAGATCCAATAGCTCCCGCTGCCAAAAAGAACCGGTGGATCCCGTCTTCAAAAGGCGACTGACAAAACTCCACCGCATACTTTAAAACTGCCGGAATAATCCCCGCCGCACCATTGGTCGGAGCAGTCACCACCCTTCCACCCGCTGCATTCTCCTCGTTCACAGCCAAGGCATACAAATTCACCCAATCCATCGCACCCAAATGGTCCCCCCCTATCGCCTCACCCGAAACCAACGACTCATGAAATTTCTTTGCCCTCCGCTTCACCTTCAACCCGCCTGGTAAAATCCCCTCTCTCTCAATCCCCCGCGCAATACAACTTTCCATCGCCTCCCAAACCTCATCAATCATCCCCCGCGTCTCCTCCTCAGAACGATAAACGGCCTCGTTCTCCAATACTAAATCCGAAATCGAACAACCTTTTTCCTCACACAACTTCATCAACTCTTCAGCCGAATCAAACTGATTCACCCAGTCCTTTCCCTGACTCTCAACCTTCACCTCGCCATCCTTCAGAATGAACCCCCCACCAACTGAATAATACAATTGATCCTTCACCGGCTCACCATCATCCCCCAACGCCGTGAAATGCATCGCATTTGAATAAACCCCCACCACCTTACCACGGTGATAAACCAACCCCTCTCGCTCATCAAAATCCACCCTCTTTCCATTCCCCAAAATCAAACTTCCCGATTTCTTCACCTCCTCCAACATCTCCTCAATCGCATCCACATCGACCGTCCCTGCTCGATGCCCCATAAACCCCAAAATCAATGCCTTCCCCGTCCCATGTCCCTTCCCCGTATCAGCAAGCGAACCATACAAATCACATCGAACTCCAGCAAACTCCACCCCGTCCAACTCCTCCACAAACTCCGCCGCCGCCCTCATCGGCCCAACCGTATGAGAAGACGATGGACCAATACCGACCGTAAAAAGATCCATTAACGAAAACGAACGCGCAGACTCACTCACAACCCCGCGATTCCATACCATCAACCCAAAAACCAAAAGCCCCTTTTATCACTCAAATTCATCCACACCAAAAATCACCCTCGAAACAAATTCCACTCAGATCATCCCGACTCACCCGCCACTCACAATCACCTCTCCATCCCCTCAAACAACAATCCCACATCAGGCAAATCAGCCGCCGTTTTCGCCTTCTGCTCCCCAATCACCTTCCCGTTCCTAAACAAAAACGCTCCAGGCATCTGCAAACCATCTCCCTTCAACATCCCAACCCCACACCCCCCAAAAAAGGCCAGGATCCCTCGATAAATCACCTTGGGACCAAACAACTCCCAAAAGCGCCCCTTTCCCAATCCAAACGCCCGATACAATTCACATCTCGGATCTGCAATTCTCGCCACTCCACCCTCCTTCACGAACTCCACCTCCTCACCATCCTGAAGCATATGCACCAGCACCAACCTCGCCCCCCTCTCATCCGCCTCACCATGCAATTCCCTCAGGTTCCGCAACAGCTGTCTCGTGAACGTACATCCAAAATGCCTCAGAAAAACCACCACGAGAACCTCCTCTTCGGAAGCCTCCTTCAAGGTCTCCCCAGTCGTCAGCCGAAATTCCCCCGCAGCTACCTCAACTCCCATCGCTTCTCCTTCCACCGGACGCCCCACCCACACCCTCAGCGCACCCCACAAAATCAGCCCAAACGGTATCCACCAAATCACATCGTTCAACAAAAGCAACCACCCTGCAGACCATGGCAACTCACCATTCCACGCCGCCCAGGCAAAACCCACCGGCCCAAAAATCTTCCCCAGAAAACCCA
>JAHDGN010000450.1 GCA_020627645.1 Akkermansiaceae bacterium | reverse complement strand
GGAGTGGTGGGCGGTATATGCTTTTTGGCTTTAGGTTCGATATCAGGAATGTCTTCGGGTGGCGTATGAGGCTGGGATTCGAACCTTTGTGACGGCGGATGTTTATGGGCAGGGGCGGGCGGATCGGGCGTTGGCTGAGGCGTTGGCGGGGTATGATCGTGACTCGTATTGTTTGGTCGGGATGTTGGGACATGATTTTGTGGATGGTGAAAGGGAGGGCAGTAAAGGGTATCCTAGATTTACGAATCCAAAGTTGCGGAGTGCGGCTGGGTATCGGGATTTTTTGAGGAAAGCTTGTGAGAGTTCTTTGAACGATTGTGGGACTGACCGTTTTGATTTGGTGATGTTGCACAACCCGGATGAGATTGGGTATACGAGCGAGGATGTTTGGAAGGGGATGAATTCTTTGAAGGAGGAGGGGCTTGCTGATCGGTTGGGGATTGCCCCTGGGCCAGCGAATGGTTTTACCCTGGATATGGTAAGTGTATTTGAGGAGTTCGGGGAGGTGATTGATTGGGCGATGATTATCTTGAATCCATTGGAGCCATGGCCGGGGCAGCATGTTTTGGGAGCGGCGAAGGCAAATGGGGTGGATCTTCTGACGAGGGTGGTTGACTATGGTGGGTTGTTTCATGGAGATATCAAGCCAGGGCATGAGTTTCGGCCGGGTGATCATCGGGCGTATCGTCCTGAGGGGTGGGTGGAGCGGGGGAATTCTGCAATGGAGCCGATGAGGGAGATTGCCGAGAAGTATGGGTTGAGTATGATTCAGTTTGCTTCGGCTTGGAATTTGTCACAAGAGCCGGTGAAGTGTGTGGTTCCGACGGTGATTCAGGAGGCTGGAGATGATGCGGTTCCGATTGAGGATAAGATTCGGGACTATGCGGCGTTGCCCGAGGAGTTTCGTTTTACGGCAGAAGAGGTGGAGGCGATTCGAATGATGGGGGATAATACAGGTTGCATGACTCTGAAGGGTGCTAGTCAGCGTCACGATGGGCCCTGTGATCGGCCTGACGAGTGGCCGATGAGAGATGATCTTCTTCAGTTGGCCGGGAAATATGATTTAGGGGAGGGGTGGTAGTTTCGATGAGAAGGTGTCCTTGCAAGGTGTGCGGCGTTGGCTGTTGGCTAGCTATTTGCAGATAGCTGGGAGCTGCCGCTCCAAGGGTGATTTGTCGTTTTGATCCTATTCGTCAGGGTCGATGATGACTTCGTCTCCAATTTGGATGTCGGGATAGCCATCGTCTGCGAAGGGTTGAGGCATGATCGTGCAGCTATATTGGTTGGTGGCTTCGTTCCATCGGTCGACTTCGATGTAGCCGATGATTCCCAAGTTCCGGCGGATAGCGAGTCTGGTGCCAGAGTTGAAAAAGGTTTTGTTGGTTTCGGAAGGGCTGAAGATGACAAAGCCGACTTCTTTGTCCGCGGTGGTGACTTCCCCCATGTTGGTGGCGGCTTTGATCCGAATGGCAGCCATGCGGTCACGTTGGGTCCGTTTGGTTCTGGCTGAGTTCATTTCTTCGTTTTCGGTCGTTAGCCCTTCGTTTTCGTCGGAGAGCTTGGCGTTTTTGTTTTCGAGTTCGTCGATTCTTTTTTGGCTATCGTCGAGCATTTTTTTCAAACTGGCACGAAGTTCGTCGTCTTCATTCTCTTTGGGTATTGGGGTTGTAACTACGGGATTGGGAGGAGGCAAAGTTCCTGTAGGAGGAATGTAGGGGGGAGGCGTGTTGGTGTAGGTTCTGGTCAGAGCGAGACGATCGTTTTCGTTTTTGAGTTCGTTAATTTCAGCCTGAAGCTGAGCGAGTTCGCTTTGATCGTTTTTGAAAAAATTGTTAGAGGTCAGAGCGATTCCTACGACGAGGATGATGGAAATCAGTCCGAGGAGAAGATTGGTGGTGGTCATTGCTTATTTGGATGTTAAGAGTGAGATGTTGGTTTGTGATATGATACCAGAAAATTCTGGAGGGGGGACTACTCGCCCAGGCTTTCGTTGATTTTTTCGTCTTTATCTGGGTTGATGATCACTTGATCGCCGGTTTGGATGTCGGGATAACCATCGGATGCTAAATCATTGGGTAGAATCGTGCAGCTATATTGGTTGGTCGCCTGGTCGAAATGATCGACTCGAATTAGGCCGATGATTCCTGATTTGCGGCGGACAGCGAGTTTGGTGTTTTTGCTGATGGGGGTGGTATTGGTGGGGGAGCATTTCAGGATGGCGAATCCGGCGGCCTTATCTGCCGCAGTAATTTGTCCGATGGCGGGAGATGTTTCAATCAGAGCGATCTCCTTTTCATATTGGTCCGATGAGTCAGAGGTTGATGTCGGGGATGTGGTTGGTTGGGGGGGGGCGATGGAGCTATTGTCTGTGAGGGCATTGATTTCTTCAATCTGAGCATCAGTCAGAGATTCGATGGCGGCAGTCGATTGATCGTTGATGGGGGGAGGGAAGGTGTGTGGGTTTGATGAGATGGGAGTTGCTCCGGGGAAGGGAGTTGGAGCGAAGTTGTTGTGATTGGAGAATTGGTTGTTTCTTCGTTGTAGATCTTCGATTTCCGAGCGGATTTCGGCCAGTTCTTCCTGATTCTGGTCGCTTTTTCGTTTTTTGAGAAGATCGCCGGAGGAGAGGAAGAGGGTGACAACGAGAAAAATGGCAACGAGGCC
>JAHDGN010000029.1:5313-16868 GCA_020627645.1 Akkermansiaceae bacterium | reverse complement strand
GTGATTGTAATCCAATTCACCAAATCGGAAGAACGTTGAATGGTGTAAATCAGCTGGTTTCCAGAACCAGGACGCTTAGGAACAAACAACTGACACCTTCCGCTCTGGCGCAAGGTCGGAGTCGGATCAGGAACCTCATCAGGGTTGGTGGGATCTGTCTGTAAGGCGAACTCCATCAGGTTTGACCAACCATCCCCGTCAAAGTCAAAATCTGGATCGATCTGGATATTTGTCGAACCTACGGGAAAACCAACAGTTGCGAAGCCGTCGTAGGAATCGACTAGCGAGACGTTCCAACGAAAAGTTCGAGTCGAACGATCGACTGTATTATTGAAGGCGAGCTCCCTCTGATGGATCAGCTCGGCGACAACTTCCTGCCCTGGAGCAAAAAACCCTGAAGGCACTTCATAGCCAGAGGGGGCGGCCGAAACCGTTGGATCGTTAAAATCACCTATAAGAATGGGACGCTGTGGCTGTCCACTGGGAATGGTCGGGAAAAGGATCGCGTCGCTGGAAGGATTGCGAAGAGAGAAAAGAACCTTATCCCCCTGTCTCATAGTAACTAAGTTGATGCCCCTCCATTGGAAATTCATTCCCAAGCGCGGATCAAACTCCAACTTCCCTCCCGCCCATGGTGCTGGCTCCGGTATGCGAAACTCATTGCCAACAGGGACACTTCCTTGACCCGGGTATGCTTGAATATCATATACATGCGGAAATCGAACCGTAAACATAAGAGGTCGGGTCGGCGTCCACCCTCTAAAAGGAAAATCAAAGAAATAATCTCCAATAGGGATCTCAGAGTTGTGCCGATCCCATTCAGCTTGGCCAGACGAGTATGGTCTTTGAGAAAGATAATCCGTCACATCATACTCAATAGCTCCGAGAGGAGAATTAACCTGGTCGAAAAACATCGAGTAGCTTCGATCGGTCCAGTTGAATGCCCCAATTGGCCTGGGAAGAGAACTCGGGGGAGTTGCTCTGATCCTAATGGTCTCATCAAGGTAAGGCTCAACCTGCCCTGCTGCCAAGGGGTCCTCAATCGACCAGTATTGACCGATATCATTGACTCCGTCACCATCAAAATCTCCCTGCGTTATAAGGGCCGTGGTCCCGGCCGAGCAAGATGGATTAGGATCTGTATATGTGGTGGTCCCATTATTCGAACACCGCAGCGTCGTTGACTCTCCATCACGAAGTCGCAAAATCCATTCCCCTCCTAAGTATTGAGATGTATCTGGCCCCGTGATTAAAAAATTCATATTGCTCTGAAATTCGAGCTCAGCTTGATCTCTACTCAGCTGCCCAAGCGAATTCAGGGAACTCAACGAAATAAAATACAAAAACTTCCGACAAATGCTCATGATGATGTGATTGCAAAGTAGTTACATCACGTAGAAACACTTCTCAACTAGAATTTCTCGCATCTTCTCTGTCAAAGAACCCAAAATTCTACGCAACGCCCTGATACACTAGCGATCACCGTCAATGAGCGACAAGCTGAAAATTACCGCATTCCCTTTAAAAGAAGCTCGGCATTAGTCTCTGTCTTCCCAAGATTCTTCAACAAAGTCTCAATCGCCTCCCCTACCGGCAGACTTGCAAGATGCCGCCTAATCTCCTGAACACGGGGAAATTCGTCCGCATGATAAAGACGATCATCGTTTCTCGTCCCACTCTGCGGAATATGAATGGCAGGAAAAATTCTCATTTCAGCCAACTCCCGATCCAATCTCACCTCCATATTCCCCGTCCCCTTCAATTCCTCAAAAATGACATCATCCATTCGATTTTCGGTCTCAATCAAACAAGTTGCCAAGATTGTCAAACTCCCACCCTCTTCAACATTTCGAGCCGCTCCAAAAAATTTCCGAGTCTCAGTAATCGCCTTTGGACTCACCCCTCCCGAGCCAATCGGCCCCCCTCGCGATGCATTGTTATAACCCCTCGCAAGACGGGTTAAACTATCCAAAAGAATCACCACATCTTTCCCGGATTCAACTAATCGACGTGCGCGCTCCAAAACCAAATTGGCAACCTCCGAATGCCTCTTACTTGGCTCGTCAAACGTTGACGCGAAGACATTCTGCCCAACCATTTCCTCGAAATCCGTCACCTCTTCAGGCCGCTCATCTAAGAGCAAAATGACCAACTCCGTCTCCGGACTATTTTCCTGAAGAGATTTTGCAATCTGCTTCAACAAAATCGTTTTCCCTCCCCGAGGAGGAGCCACAATTAACCCTCGCTGCCCCTTACCAAGAGGTGCAACCAAATCAACAACCCGAGTCGAAAGGCCTCCTTCTCGATCTGCAGACTCCAAAACAAACCTATCTTCCGGAAACAATGAAGTCAGAGAATCAAAATGTGGGCTCGCCTCATAGCCATCTCCAACCTCAACCCCATCAACACTCAACACCTCATCAGCCGCAACAAACTTATCGCGATCTCTCGGAGCTCTCAACACAACCTCAAGCCTCTGGCCTGGTCGCAGCGAAAATGCTTCGATCAATTCAGCGGAGACATAGATATCATCCTCCGATGGTCGGAAGCTCTTCAACTCATCCCTCAGTAACGCATGCCGCCCAGCCCCAAACTCAACAACACCTGTCGCGGTGACCTTTGTTCCATAACGAAGGTAAGCAGACAAAATCAGAAAGACAAGCTGAGCCCTACTGCTTTGAGCTGGAAACCGAATCCGCAAGCGCTCGACTTCCTCATAGAGGAAATCTAGCGGCTTAGCCCGAAAAAGGTTAAGATCGATTTCACCAGGCACCTCGGGCGGAACAAATTCCACCTTTTCGACAGCTTCTTGCGCCTTAGGCTCGGAAGCAGACTGGCCGTCATTTTTCGAAGAGCTTTGATCATCCTCGATTCGAGGAGCCTCATCAGCCCCCTCAAGCCCGAAACGCACCACCTTCTCTCCTCCAACCTCTTCTTCCACCACTAAAATCTCACCACCCTCCGCTTTTTCCTCGAGATCGACACCAAAATTTAATTCCAACTCTTGATTCTCCCCCTGATCACTCACCTTCTTCTTTACCGATTTTTTCTTCGCCACCTTTTTGGCTGGAGAAACTTTCTTTGATGCCTTTTTGGCAACCTTCTTCGATGATTTTTTCGCCGCCTTCTTGACAACCTTTTTCGACGCCTTCTTAGCTACTTTTTTCGCCGCCTTCTTCTTAGCCGCCTTTTTAATGGGGCGGTCAATCGCATCTTCTCCTGAAAATTCCTCGGAGCCATTTACATCATCATTCAACATCATGAATCTATCGTTGCTTAAAAAAACGTGCGACTTGCTGACGAAGGAGGGTTTCGGAACCTTCATTCCAAAAAATAAGATCACCTAGACTCACTTTCTCCCCAATCGGAAGCTGTGAAGCAAGAATGGACGAAATCATTTCATCATCAAAACCATCCCTCTTTCGTAGACGAAGCCTCTGAGTTTCGGGAGATGTAGCCACTACCAGGTTCATCTCCTGCCCGAAACCGAAGCCTTTCTCGAAGAGAAGAGGGACATCTGCAATAAAAAAAGTTCTCTCATTTGAAGCAAACCACTCAGACAACTGCCGCTCACATTCATCTTCTACCATCGGGTGAAGCAAATTTTCCAAAATCACCCGACTCTCTTCATCTTCAAAAATGAGCTCCCTCAAATACTTTCGATCGACCAATCCTGTTTCGCGGTCAACAACCCTCCCCCCAAAAGCCTCCTGTAAACAACATAAAACTCGCTTCTCCCTCAACAAGTCCCCAACAACCACATCACTATCAAAAAAGCGGACATTCGGAACAATCTCCCGAATCATAAGCCCTACCGTCGACTTCCCGCAGGCAATCCCTCCCGTTAACCCCAACACACACATAGGAAAAAATAAAAAAGCGGGATTCGGTCACCCGAATCCCGCGATCAAATCAATCTTACCAAGTCTATTCGAATGGTTCAGGAGCTCCAGGGAGAACACTCCCTCCTGCACCCGGAAGGTCAGGATCAAGCAAATCAGTTGGAATATCCGTTCCTGAATCAGCAAGTTCATTGGTCACATTCTGACCCGTTGCGTCAATAATCTCTGGTGTCACAAAGATAATCAAATTGCTCTTGATGTGATGTTGAGCCTTCGTTTGGAAAAGACGCCCAATGAAGGGAAGATCCCCTAGGAGAGGCACTTTATCCTCAACGCTCTGGACATCCTCTCTCATCAAACCTCCAACAGCCACAGTGTAACCATCAAAGATCCTCAAGCGCGAACGAACTCTACGAACCGAGAAAACAGGCATCTCAATTCTGTTATCAGTAATGACGATTTGGGTCGGATTCCCCAGGGCATCAGTCGTAGGAGCCGTAATTGGACTACCGTAGTTGATGAAACCTTCGAACTCAACAATCGTCGGCTGGAAATCAAGCTCAATGATACTACTGTTCTCAGCAATCGACGCCGTCACCTCAAGAGTGACCCCAGTATTCTTGGTCTCAAATGCAGTTGGCGTCGCAGGCGTCACTGGGAATCCAGCACCACCACCTTGACCAAATCCACCACCACCACCACCGAAAATACCTCCACCACCACCACCACCGACGTTATTCGGAAGCTGGGGTGGCTCATAATCAGTCGGATAGATGAACTCCCGGATGATCTCGATAGTTGTCGGCGTCGAAGGAAGCGCAACCACACTCGGAGCAGTGAGAACATCAGTCCCCTTCTTCTGAGATAACCCACGCATGACCATCTGAATTTGCCCCTTGGTAAACAATCCAGTCAGAGAAAGGATACCTGGAGCGACTCTCTGAGACTGTGCTGCTCGCTGAGGATTATTGAGAATTGCATCAATGGAGTTTCTTCCGATAGCGGAAGCTCCAGAGCGATTGCCACCCGTCACGATGTTAGAAACGTTCTGAGAAGGGTCGACAGGAATTCCAGGTATGCTTGTAAAATTGACCGGATTGATGAAGTCGTTACTGGTTCGCGCAGGACCATTACCAACCGTTCCACCTCCAGCAAAAACATTGTTACCGAGACCATATGGAGTAATGATCCAATCAAATCCAAGCTCCTCCCCGTTTTCCTGAGAAACTTCAACGAACTTTGCAGTCACCCGAATCTGCCTCGGAGTATCGTTGAACGAAGCCTTAACAATCCCGTCGATCAACTCCAACTGTGTCGGAGTGTTTTGAACAATCAATCGACTCGAAGGAGCCAAGAAACTAGCGGTTGCCTTAGGCCCAAAAGTGACACCCTGCTTTTGCAAAAGAGTCTTGATGTCCTCACGTGCAGCAAACCTGTTCTCCTCTTCATCGCCATCAGGGAACGGATCCACATCTCCGATGCCACCACCACCGCCACCACCACCGGCAAGGAAAGTGTAAAATGTTGGAGGCACGGTCCACTGACGCTGCACAATTGAATCTTCACGATCCGAGCCCCTAGGAATCACCGTCACACCGAACTCATCGACCTTGTAACGAAGGCCGGCTTGATCACAGACCTGCTGAAGGGCAAATCTCAAGGGCACATCAGTCAACTTAAGAGTGATAAGAGTCCTGTCGCCACCTTCACCTGCTTCCCCATCCAATTCTCCCACATCACCCTCCTCCAGCTCGATATCCGCGTCGAGCTCTCCTCCATCCTCACCTGACACGACCTTCGGCTGAAGAAGGTTAAGGTTAATTCCTCGCTTAGTAAGGTCCTCAGAAAGATCATCGCTCTCTTTGGCCTTCACCCGGATGATCTCAATTGCTTCCTCGACCGTGTTCTGACTGAGCTCAAGATCGATCGTAATTTGATCAAGTTTCGCTGCAATTCCTCGCTCTCCAGCATTTTCTGCTCTTATTGGCTCAAATGTTCCAGCTCCAACAGTGACGGGTGGCACAGCCAACTCCCATGCGCGATCAACCTCCATCAACATTTGCGCCCTAGTTTGATCATACGCGGCACGATAATAGTTAGACTTGATGCGGTTCACACGCTCCATCCAACGACGAGCTGCCTTGTTGTATGGATCGATTCGAAGAACCTTTTTGAACTCCTCGTCAGCCTTGTCGTAGAGCCCTAAGTCATAGAACCCTTCTCCCTTATACAAATGACGACGAACCCGGTCGATGTTCTTGGTATGATCATAGGTCAGACTTGGGTTAGTCCGAATCGGATCATCCATATACTCAAGACCACGGCGAGCAGTCTGATTGCCAGGATCTTCCTTCTGCAAATTAGTCAAAATTTCGCGGGACTCCTCGTACTGACCGGTCCGACGCATCCGCTGACTGTAAGCAAGTGCTCCATCATTCAAATGCTGCTGGAGAACTTTTCGCTGTTTCGCAGTCGCAGTTCCGTGAGGAAGGATCCGAAGAGCTTCGCTGTAGCGACTGTAGGCCGTCTTGAAATCACCCTTCTGGTAGGCTTCGCGTCCCTCAATAAGGAGTTCTTGCGACTTCTGAGCATTGAGCTGGCGACGAATCCGCTCCTGCCCTGCCAAGTCCTGACCGTTAACTAGGTCTGTTGACAGAGGAGCGACAACGAGCGCCGTCAATGCACACAGAGTCCGACGTGAAAGGTTCGTGTGTCTATTTTGCATGATCTGTTTTGTTTATCTCTAAATTGTTGTGGCGGGAAAAGCTTTTTTTTAAATTGTTCCTCCAAGCTCCAATCCCATGATCGAAAATCGGAGGAAATGACAAAAATTCAGTTAGGTTGCTTCAGTGGAGGTAGTGGCACCTTAATCGACCACGGCTTAATAGTTGGATCTTCCGTAACTTCCTGAACAATAACCGTCTCGGGCTTTTTCTTTTCGTTGAGCTCCACCTTCAAAAGCCGATATTTTTTCGGCCCACCATCAAACGGAAGAGTGAAGACTCCATCCTCATCAATCGTCACTTCTTTGGAAGTCTGCCCAATCGCATTCAAACGAAAAGTCACCCGGTGATCATAACGGAAATCACTCCCTTTCGGACTACCACGTCGGGGACCACCCTTTCTCAGCTCAAAGACTTCCCCCCGCTTGCCCTCTTTGAGGTCTCTCACTTTGGCCCAAGTTTCTCGCAAACTACCTCTCGGGGACGGACGCTCCTCCGAACCGATAAGCTGAAACCTCTCCTTCCCATTTTTTTGTTTAAAGAATTTATCCTGGACCACCACTCCCTGACCAACCGGAGTCTTGACCTTCTTACCACGGTTAGACTTACTATCCTTAAAAAATCGATAGCTAAATTGGAATCCAGCTCGGGTGGAACTCTCAAACTTTAAGATCCAAGTATCCCTCTCTACCGAAACCACCTCCAACTTCTTGAGCAAATCTCCGAAAGACTTCGGATCAACGGGATCACTTCCACCATCATATTCCTCTCGATTCGTAAACCCATCAGCATCGTGATCCCGCTCAGGAGAATCATCAAATGATGGATCGACCCCATTATCTACCCACCATTGATTTGGAATACCCTCGTGGAGCTCTTTTGGGTCCTGAAGCAAATCATATGGCTGACTCTTATCCCCATCCTTAATAAACCAATCAACACTTGTGAAAAATTTAACAGGCCGCCCATTTGGAGTTTTTCTTAAGCTAACCTGCTCCTTGCTAACCAAAGTTTGATTCAGAGAATCAGCCAACTCTCCACCCTTAGCCCCAGCGTCAGTTTTTGGAGATTTACTAATACCAGCAAATTCATCGTTCAAAGATTTGTTCGCAGCATGCCCAACATACCCCAGGACTCCAAGAGCAAGAACGCCCCCCCCCAGAGCGACCCAATGATAATTTGATTTAAACCAAGACATTATTCTCCTTCTACACTCGCAACTTTATCAGACCTAAACTTTGGAAATTCCCGATCTGGAGAGAACAGCAAAATCTCAGCCCTCAAAAAGAGAACCAAATCATCCCCTCCAGAAATTTTTTCTAGAATCCTCTCTCCTGATCCCTCGCCACCGAAATCACTCTTACTCGAGGCCCCTCCAGATTGACCAGACGAAGTCGGCACACCCCCAAGATTGGCGATCCGCCAGTGCTTAATCTGAAAGAAATACTCGCTCGAATTACAGACACGCTCCAAAAAGCCTGCAATCGCCTCCTCTCTTCCTTGAACCGAAATTTCAAAAGGCATTTTGCGAGCGATAGGCAGGCCTTGCTTCAACCTCTTGGCCCTAACTCCTTTCTTGTTTTTCTGGCTCCCCGAGCGCCTAGACCGAGATTGACGGTCACGCCTTGTATTCGAAGCACTTTTACCGCCAACATTCCTTCCCCTGGCAACTTCCCATTCTTGCCCAGCCTCTGGAGGCAGCTCGTCACGCCTTAAATTCCTAATTTTACCAACCCCAGATTCAGCAGCCTGATCAACGACATACTTCAGAGCTTTCAGCTGATACGCCAAATAACCTGTCGCTCCTTTTTTGGGGACACCACCATCCTTATAACGCTCAAACCCGAGAAAAAAACCGTCAGGCACTCCTCCAGCTTCAGAGAACTTTTCCTTAGCACTAGCAACGGCAGCAGCGAAGAGATTGTTCAACTCCACATCGTCAATCTGCTCAATTTTCTCAGGAACAAAACTGAGTAGCTTCTTTTGGGCTTCCTCAGCCTTCACAATCAACTCCCGAACCGCCAACTCCTTCAACTTCGCATTTTCCTGATCAGGAAAAGGATCCAAGCCCTTGTATTTGGAAAGCTGAGCCTCCTTGCGATCAATATCCTCCTTACCCTCCTCAACCTCACCCTTAGCCTTCAAACCAAAGTAAACAATCCCACCCCCAAGAAGAAGCGTGACGGCCGCCAACCCAACAATAAACTTATTTTCTTTCATCTTAGAAACGCATTTAGAAATTCTCACCGAATGGAAACCGCTTCCTTGAGCGGAATTAACAACTCAAACCGTCCGGCATACTCCCCCTTTGAAGGGTCGGGGGACTCACTTTTGATCATGATTTGATCGTTTGGGATTTCCTTCTGATTCCATTCAAAAGCCAACGGAGTTTCTTCAGCCTCCCTCATACGATTCAAAATTTTGATCAACTCGGACTTCGCATTCATGTGCAACCCTTTAATCAAAACCGAATCAGCCATCTTGACTCCGTCCTTCAAAACCTTTCGCCCATATTCAACCCCAGCAAAGTCCTCAACCGTCACCGCATCCGAATCAATGTCCCCATCGAACTCAAAGTTTGTCCGCAACTCATAATCCGTGACCCAAACATTCTCACTCGTGAACGATCCAGACAACTGATTCCAGGTGTCAATCACAGACAACCGACCTTTCTCCGCGTCGTGGTACGATGAGATTAACCCAAAAGCAGCATCTTCTTTTTTCAATAAGGTCTCGATCCTCTTAGCCGGCCTCTGAAGTTCAGATAATTCACCCTCCAACTCTTCGATATAAGACTGAGCATCACTAGAAGACTTCATCTGAAAACCCGTCCAAGTAGCCAAACCTGCCAAAAGCAAACCCGATGCCGCCATCAAGATCGGCTTCTTTTTCGTGATATCTCTCTGTGCCTGAACCGCGTCAGGAACAAGATCAATATCCACCTCCGCCAAATCCGCCCCCCTCAATCCAAGCCCCACAATTTCGCCAAGCTGATGAACCTCGGGCGCCAAAGCGTCCAAATCAACCGACTTTCCAACTGAAATACGGCGAAGCGGATTAAAGAGCTCCACCGGAAGCTGCAATTTTTCTTCCAGAAATTCTTTGAAACAAATCAAGTTTGCCGTCCCCCCTGCAAGAAGAACCTTCTGAGGTGGATTGATACCATGCTGACTTCGAGAGAGGGTCGCAGTCCTTTGAATCTCGGCAGTCAACCTAGTGAGAGAATTTCGAATCACTGACCCCAAAGTCGCGCTCGCTTCATCCAACTGTCTGGTATGCCCGCCCCCTAAAGTGACCAAGCCACTCGTCAACTTGCTGTTCTCAGCCTCTGCAAAAGAAACATCATATTCTTTCGCCACCGCACTAGTGATATTTGCCCCACCAATCGAAACACTCCTAGCAAAAAATTTCTTACCATCAGCGTAGATCAAATTCGTGGTCTTTGCACCAACATCCAAAAGAAGCGTGCTCTCACTGAGATCAGGGTAATTGAACCGGAGCGCATTATAGAGAGCCATCGGAGCGCTATCCACCAACTGAGTCCCCAGTCCAGTTTCCTGAACAACGGCGTTAAGATCATTCAACGAATCAGCCTTGATCGCCACCAACACCACCTCAGTTTCAATCCCTCCCGTATCCAACTTCTCCCAATCCCAAACGACCTCATCCAACGGGAACGGTACATTTTGTTGAGCTTCAAACTGAACAATCTCGCCGATATCTTCCGCATCCAGTGGAGGAAGCTTCACAAATTTCACAAAAACTGCCTGACCAGAAAGTGCATAGGCAGCTTTCTTGTTAGTAGCCTTCAATTTCTTGGCCAACTCTGTGATCGCCAATTGAACTTGAGGCACGCGAGCACCCTCCGCCGAAGGATCAGCAAGAATACTACTCGCGCCGTATGATTTGAGAACTAACCCCTTTTTCGTATGGGTAAACACCCCCATCGAAATTCTCTGGGACCCTATGTTCAGTGCCGTGATCGACTGGTTTTCAGCCATGATTCTAGATTTGTTCGAAAATCCATGCCCTTAGGCAAGGATGAACGCAAAAAACCGATAAATGGTTCTAAGATTTACTTCGCTTCAAGCGCCTTTACTTCTGCGTAACGGTCATACCAAAGAGCCGCAAATGGCGTCTGAGACTTGTCTAAAAGAGGAAACTTGGTCGTCACTTCAACATTTTTCTTCACTCGCTCGTTACGCCACCAACCCGCTTTTTTCCCGTAACTAAAATACCCCACCATTTTCCCCTCATATTCGATTTCGCCCCCTATCGCCTCCAACGCCCTTTTCCCCGCTCCTTTTTTCCCGGTAATCCTCTGGAGAGTCTTGGGTGAAAGATAAACCGAGGCAAACGCAGCCTCATCGGTTGGAAAATTCACATAAGTAACCGTTTTCTTGATCATGTAATTCTTCCGCCCTTTTTCTCCCACCCCTTTAACCACCACATACCAATTCACCTTCAGCTCATCCAAAAATTTATCTTTCGGTTCCTTCCTCATCTTCTCAACCTCTAATTCAACCTCCACCTCCAACCACTTTTTTGGCCTAAATTTTTTACTGTTGCCAGTCGCAATCTCTGGGGAAAACAAATCATCAAATGAAGGATCTTTAGCCTTAATTTTATTTTTTTTGTCGAGCTTGAGATCTTCCGCAGCCTGACCATGAACAGGCACCAGAACTCCAAAAAATAGCGACATGATGATAAAAAGCCTTTTTAATGATAGTTTCATATTCTGAGCTTCGAGGAAGATACCTCAAATTTAGAAATGAGGGCTAGAAAAAAAGACCCGCTCGCAGCTCCCGAACGAAATTCCTTTTTTGACACCCGTCGATTTCCCCAAGAAGCTCCCCACGTGGACCAGCCCAAACAGCCACTCAAAACGTTCCCCCCAACAACTCCTCGGGTCGTCGGAGCCCTCAGCGATTTCCGATCGACCAAATTCGACCCAAGCGACTGTGACGCGATCGAACTACGAGTAGACCAT
>JAHDGN010000029.1:0-5303 GCA_020627645.1 Akkermansiaceae bacterium | reverse complement strand
CGCCAAAAAGATCCCGACCCCAATCATTATCACCGCACGAGGCCCACAAGAAGGAGGTCAAAACGACTGGAATATCGAAAAACGAAGCCATGGATATCGCGAACTCCTTCCCTTCGCATCCGCGATTGATATTGAACTAAGAGATTTCGACATCCTCAGCACCATAATTAGCGAGGCTAAAAATAAGGGAATTCCTATCATCGGTTCATTTCACAACTTCGAAAAAACCCCAAAAATCGAAGAACTGATCGCAAAACAGAACCCCAAGGCCGACATCCTTAAATTCGCCCTCATGGTAAATTCACCACGCGACATCTCCACACACCTCCAACTCTTGGATTTGTTGGGTGCCCCCGCCGCCATCATGGGCATGGGACCAATCGGAGCAGCCGCCCGGCCACTCATGGCCAAAGCAGGATCCATTCTTAACTACGGGTACTTGGGAGATTCACCCACCGCTCCAAATCAATGGCCAGCCAGACTCCTAAAAGAATCTCTCTCAGTCTAAAAACAACCTCCCATACCATTTCAATCAACCACCTTAACTGGTGCCGGCGGCAACGCCTCCAAAAACACCTTTCCATAGCGCTTGGTCACCACCCGATTATCCAAAATCACCACCATCCCTTCGTCTTTCTTCGTTCGAATCAATCGTCCCACTCCTTGCCTAAGCTTAATCACAGCCTCAGGAACCGAATATCCCATGAATGAGTTCCCCCCCTCAGCTTCAATTTCTTCCAACCTTGCCGCTGTTAAGGGGTGATCAGGAACCGCAAAGGGTAATCGAGTAATAATCACATTACTCAATGACTCCCCAGGTACATCAACTCCCGCCCAAAAACTCTCTGTCCCAAATAAGACGCTATTCACATCATCTTTAAATTCCTCAACCATCCTTTGCCGAGGCATCCCCATCCCCTGAGCCAACAACCGCAGGCCATTCTCTTCAAAAAATTCCTCCATTTCTTCAGCCACCGATCTCAAAACTCGATGGCTCGTGAACAAGACAAAAGCTTTCCCCTGAGTCTTAAGCAAGACCCGCTCGATCCAATGAATTAACATCTTCTCATAATCATCATCACGAGGATCAGGCATCGACTTCATCACAAAAATCGACATCTGCTTCGCATAGTCGAACGGGCTTCCAATCTGAACCGCCTTGACATTGTCGGCACCAACTCGCTGCCGAAAATAACTCAACCCATCATCACCCGTTCCCAACGTAGCACTCGTTGTAATGCAAATCTTATCCAACCCAAACAACAAACCCCTCAAACGATCAGCCACACGGACAGGAGCCGCATTCAACGAAAATGCCGTCCCTTCATACCCTGTCTTTTCAACCCAATAAACACTCCCCTCATCTTCCTGATCTAAAAATAGCTTCACCCCACCATGCACTTCTCTCAAACGCCTAGCACCCTCTCTCAACTCAGCCCTCCGCGACTCATCCTCTTCAGCCTCCGCTGCCTCCTCGATTAACCCCCAACACTCACGCAACGGAGCAGCCAGCGTATTCTCCACCAAATCTGGCTGCCTCACCCGACACTCCTTACCCCAGTCTGAAAAACTCACCGCATCTCCAATACTATCGAAAAAATAATCCGCCTCATCGAACACTTTTCGTGCTGCCTCAATCGCCGCATCAGCACCCGCATACTTCAACAAACCCTTCCCCGTCTTAGGATGATATAACCTCTGTAGATCAAATCTCAATCCTGACTGACTCAACTGCAATCCCAAAGCCTTGGCCGCCACCCCCTCCAAAGTGTGAGCCTCATCAAAAATAACGAAATCATTCGGCACCAAAAATCCACCCTCCTCTTCACGCTCCATCTCTTCCGGATCCAAAAGAGAAAAAAACAAACTATGATTCACCACCAAGACCCGAGCCGATTGAGCCCGCTTCCTTGCTTCCTGAAAAAAACAATTCCCCCGAGGACCGCAAACCCGCTGCGTACACACATGCGCTTCACTGCAGACCTGCAACCAAACCTTCAAAGAAGGCTCAAAATCCAAATCACTCCGAGTCCCATCCTTCGTCCCCTCAGACCACCTCCAAATCTCCATCAACTCCTCTTGCTCACTCGAAGAAAATAAATCTCCGCCACTATCCACCGCCCTCCTCAACCTCATCGGGCACAAATAATTTTTCCGCCCCTTCAACAAAACCGCCTCAAAATCTTCCCCCAACAACTTTCGCACAATCGGCATATCCTTCCCCATCAACTGCTCCTGCAAATTAATGGTATGCGTTGAAATCACCGCCTTCCTCCCCTCTCTCAACGCAAACTCAATCGCCGGCACCAAATAGGCCAAAGACTTCCCCACCCCCGTTCCCGCCTCAATCACCAAACTCCGTCCCTCATCCAAAGCCTCCGCCACCTCCCCCGCCATCTCCTGCTGCTCCGCCCGAAACTCAAAATCTGGCGACTTCGACAACGAACCGTTTCCCGAAAAAAAACGACGCATCTCATCCGCAAAACTTTCCCCTCCTCCCAATGAAATCACCCCCTTTTCTAACCACCCCATCTCACAAACTCAACCGCCTTCCGTAAACAAGAGTGCTGAAAATCCAACATTTTGGTTTGCGGTTTTTTTAGCAGCATGTATCCTCCCCACATGAACCGTTTGGAAAAAGGCGAATTATCCCGCCGCGAACGCCAGATCCTCGACATCCTCTACCGCCTCGGAGAAGCCACCGCTCAAGATGTCCAGGACCAACTCCCTGATCCACCATCATACTCCGCCGTCCGAGCACTTCTTGCCACGCTCGAAAACAAGGACATGGTCAAACACTCCAAACAAGGACGCCGCTATCTCTACAGCCCCGTCATCAATGAAAGTAAGGCCAAACGAACCGCGTTAAAAAACTTGCTCGGAACCTTCTTTAAGGGAAAACCCGAAAATCTTGTCGCAGCACTCCTCGACCCAAACGACCAACAACTCACCGAGGCCGAAATCGACGAAATCCGAAAGCTCATCAAATAATCCCACCCTCGATTCCATGCTCCTTCCCTCCCTCATCTTCTCCCTTCTAACTGCCCTTGCGACCTGGGTCGTCATTCGTCGCAACCCAGCCATCGACCCCAAAGTCACCGTAACAGTCCTCACACTCCTCCTCATCCTCCCCCTCCTTACCTTCCTCCCTAAACACGTTATCACGGTCGCCACCTCAGCAACAACCACCTCTTCAACTTCCCACATCCCATCGCTCCTACTTCCTGTAATCTGGCTGGGCGGCTTCTTAATTTTCTCACTCCGAGCTCTCAACGACCTCTTTTCCTTCCAACGTTGGCACCAGCAATCCTCTCCAGCACCTCAACTCGATCTCTTCCAAGAAACCCTCAGCCAACTCAACATCGCAACCACCGTTCAGCTCCGAATCCACCCAGATCTCAACTCTCCCGTCGTTGCAGGCATCCTCAAGCCAACAATTTATCTTCCATCGAACTACCGAACATGGTCCGGCGACACTCTCAAAATGGCCCTCCTTCACGAACTCGGCCACGTTCAGCGGAAAGACCTCTGGGCAGCTGCTCTCGCCCAACTCACCTGCCTCTTCCATTGGTTTAATCCCGCTGTGTGGTGGCTCCGACGCACCTTCCTCACCCAGTGCGAATACGCCTGCGACGCACACCTCCTCAACCGCGGAGCCGACCCAAAAACCTACGCCCATGCTCTTTGCGACGTGGCCCAAACCGCATCCGCTCCACCACTCGCTCTTGCCATGGCCGGACACGTCCCCCTTCGCGAACGCATCCTATTTCTCTCCAATCGTTCCAACCGCCAATCACTTCTCCTCATCAGCACCATCCTCCTCACCGCCACCAGCGCAATCGCCCTCAGCGTCGTCCGCTTCGTCCCCCAACAAAACGCACCAGAAAAAGTAGCACCCATCGAAGTCTTCACCGAAGCCGAACTCCGCTTCACCGCCAACCCTTTCCCGGCAGATTAAAAATCGGCCATCGCAAAAAAAACGTCAACACCAGTCCTCCCCCAAGAACATCAATCCAGTCGACCTGGAGATTTTCGTCGGTTCGCACCTCCGCTAATCACCCCCTAATTCCCTTTCTTCATCCTTTCCTCCCAGCAACCTTCTGCTCATTCTCCCGCCATGAGCAATCCATTCCTCGCCACCGATTTTCATATCCAATGGTCTACCCTCACCCCTGATCACATCAAAGAAGCCATCACCAGCGCCATCGAAACGGGCAAAAAAAACATCGAGACCATCAAAGCCACCCCCCCAGCCGAAGCGACCTTTGAAAACACGTTCGCCGCCCTCGAAACCTCCACTGATGACCTCGACCGAGCCTGGGGCCGAGTCAACCATCTCGATTCCGTCGCCAACTCTGACGACCTTCGAACCGCCCTCAATGAAACACTCCCCCTCGTCTCCGAATTCACCTCCTCCATCTCCCTCGACGACCAACTCTGGCAAGTCCTCAAATCATTTTCTCAATCCCCAGCTGCCCAAACCCTCTCTCCAATCCAAAAACGCTACCTCGAAGAAACCTGCCACGACTTCACCTCCGCCGGAGCTGACTTAGACTCGGACTCGAAAAAGCGCATGTTCGAAATCAACGCTGAACTCGCCAAACTAACCCAAAAATTTTCCGAAAACGTCCTCGACTCCACCAACGAATGGGAACTCTACATCGACGACGAAAACCAACTCTCCGGCCTACCCGAATCTGCCAAAACAGCCGCCGCCGAATCCGCCAAATCCAAAGGACAAGAGGGCAAATGGCGCTTCACCCTCCAAGTCACCTCCTTCTTCCCCGTCCTCCAACACGCCGACAACGATGCCCTCCGCCAGCAAGTCTGGGAAGCGAATGGGACCATCGGACGCGAAGGCAAACACGACAACACCCAACTCATCTGGCAAATCATCGAGCTCCGAACCGAAAAAGCCACCCTTCTCGGGCACGAAAACTTCTCCGACCACATCCTCCAACGCCGCATGGCCAAAAACGGCCAAACCGCCCTCAATTTCACTCACGACCTCCACGCCAAAATCAAAGACCAATTCGACGAAGAAATCCAAACCCTTCAAGACTACAAAGCCAGCAAAACCAACTCCCCGTCCACCCCTCTCAACCCATGGGACGTCTCGTACTGGGCCGAAAAACAACGCAAAGAATTGTTCGACTTCGATACCGAACAACTTCGCCCCTACTTCCCCGTCGACAAAGTCATGGACGGCCTCTTCACCCTCACCTCCAAACTCTTCAACATCAAAATCTCCTCAGCCGAAGCCGAAACCTGGCATCCCGAAGTTAACTTCTACCAAATCCACG
>JAHDGN010000449.1:1700-2692 GCA_020627645.1 Akkermansiaceae bacterium | reverse complement strand
GGAAAAACCTAAATCCCACAAACATCCGGTCATCACTTCAAAACGATCGACTTCTCAACCCCCTTCAATTCCCCCTTCAACTTCTGATCCGCCCCCTTCAAAACAATCTTAACCTTCAATTCCCCATTTTCCGAATCATGATACTCCTTCAGAGTCTTTTCAATCGCTTCCACCCCCATTTTCAACACCGTAAACAATTCCACCTCAATTTCCTCCCCCACCTCTTTCAACTCACCAACATCAAACGTCACCAACAAGTCTCCCTTCTCTCGCAACACCACTGCAATCTCCACTCCAAACAACACCAAAAGATTACTCTCCTTCACCGAAAAATTCTTCGAACCCGCCAAACGACAAGGCTTCCCCACCGCCTCCACCAAACTCTCAGGCATCGCACCACTCAAAACCATCGGCCTTGCAAAAACACGCGCCTGAACAACTTCGCCATCATACTCATAAGCCGAATCCGTCCCGTGCAATGACAACGGCAACGAGACCTGTAAAATCTCCAGAGTACTCCCAAAAACTCCTCCCACCATCACCATGAGAGCAACAACAATAGTTCTCATACCTAGAAATCTAATCGATCCTAAGCAACTGTCCACCTCTATCTCAGACGAGCAACGACATTAGGAATCTCCCTTGTCGCCAATCGACACAACATTTCTCAAAACTCAATCCCTCGCCCCCTCATCAACTCAACCGCGGTCATTCGACGCCCCCCATCCAACTGAACCTCACTCAAAACCAAAACCCCAACCCCACAAACGACTCTAACCTCACCATCCTCACCCACCAAAACCTCACCAATTCTCCCCCCACCTTTATTCTCCTCGACTCGGACAGGCGGAAATATCTTCAATCGCTTCCCCCCAGACACCCCCATCGTCCCAGGCCACGGATCAAAAGCCCACACCATCCTCTCAATCTCCACCGCCGTCCCCCCCCAAGCAAACAAACCAACTTCGCGCCCCCGGAACACGAGCTCTCCC
>JAHDGN010000449.1:0-1690 GCA_020627645.1 Akkermansiaceae bacterium | reverse complement strand
ACCGCCTTCCCCCCCCCAATCAAACCATCTTCGCGCCCCAATTTTGGGGCGTAACACGAGCTCTCCTCATCCTGGACCTCACCATCAACCGCACCCTCACCCAACATCCGCAAAGCCTCCCGACACGCTTCCGGCCCCTTCTGAGCCAATCGACCATGCAACTCCCCACCCGTCTCATCTTTCAAAATCGCAAATGAATGACGCAAAATCACATTCCCCGCATCCAGGCGCTTGACCACATGAATCACACTCCAACCAGTCTCCTCATCTCCATTCAAAATCGCTCCCTGGATACACGAAGCACCACGATATTTAGGCAACAAGGACGCATGAAGATTGATAATCGCCCGACTCGGCAGGTCGATCAATGACTGAGGCAAAATCTGTCCATAAGCCATCACCACAATCACCTCTGGAGCCCACTCCCGGATTTGAGCCAACGCCTCACGGTCCCGCACCTTCTCAGGTTGAATGACCGGGACGCCAGCCTCCAAAGCGAACACCTTCACCCTCGGAGCAGTCATCACCTGCTTTCGACCCACCGGTCGATCCGGCTGAGTCACCAAACCCACCACCTCATGCTCTCCCGCCAACAAATCAGCCACAGTAGGTTCCGCAATCTCCCCCGTCGCCATCACCACCACTCTCATCACACCTAAATCGTCAAACTGGCAATTTGCTGGTAAGACTCCAATTCCTGCAATCTCTCCAAAATTTCATACAAGACACGCGCCGGCGACTGAGTCGCATCAATATCACAACGCCGATCAGATCCGTAGTAATCTAAGATCGGCTTCGTCGACTCCTCATACGTTCGAATCCGATTCTGAATCACCACATCCGAAGCATCATCCAATCGCTGCTCCTTAAGGGCCCGCTTCCTCATCCGCCTGGCCAATTCCTCCCGATCCGGGCAACTCAGATGAAAAACCTGATGAATCTCAATATGCTGATCCAACATCTTCGCCTGATCCACATTCCTCGGAATCCCATCCAAAACCAAAATATCCACATCCGGCTTATACTGATGCGTCGTCACCAAGTCATCCATATGACTCACCATCAACTGAATCGTCAATTCATCTGGCACCAACTCACCCCGCTTCGAATACTCAATAAATTTTTGCCCCAACTCGGTTCTCGTATCCAACTGCCTGAAAACATCCCCGCTCGAATAATGATAAAACCTGGGAATCTTTCCCAAAACTGCACCCTGAGTCCCCTTCCCGGCACCGGGTGCACCAAGAATCAAAACCGCCGTCTTCTTCAAATTGCCCTTCTGCTCACTCATCGAATAAGCGGCAATGTGGAACATCAACTCACGTTCCTCAACCCCAAATCGCAACGACCCCAAGGGCTCCCAAAAATGCCACCCAATCTCCCCCTAAGTCATCGGATTCCCATCAAGCCTCACTAACACCCAAAAAACAACCACCGGAATCACCACCACCACATCCACCATCACCCGATAAAAATCTCCACTCATCCTTCGTCGAGCCTGATTCAACAAAAAATACCCCGCCGCCGCCATCAACATCCCAATCGAAAACGGCTTATAAAAAGCCCGCTCGTAGAAAAAATCCTGATTCAAAATCACTGAATTACCCTTCAGCGAACTCATAAACACCTACATCGCCACCCCTCCCACCAACACAGCCCCCATGTTCCGCTTCCGCATCCTCATCTTCCT
>JAHDGN010000028.1 GCA_020627645.1 Akkermansiaceae bacterium | reverse complement strand
GCTCGACCTCGGACGACCTCGTCACAGCCGTTGGAGCAGTCAATTGGGACGCCACCTGCACCGCCCAAGTTCTGGTCCTCAGCGGCACTGGGTCCTGCTGCTTTGGACGACATCGCAACGGCTCTCGATCCCGCCTAGGTGGCCGAGGACACATTCTAGGAGATCGCGCAAGCGCTTGCGACATCGCGCAACGATCACTGCGCGCACTCATGAACAGTTACGACACCGACCCTCAACGCACATGGCCCACCTTGGGCTCAGATTTTTTAGCCTACCTACAAATGAACGAACCCGAGGACCTCATCGATTGGTCTCTCGCAGTCAACAAACCTGAACTCGCCTCCCTCGCCGTTCCCGTTTTTGAAGCCGCTCGCTCAAGAAAGGACCCCATCGCGACCCGTATTCTGGAAGAAGCAGCCCAAACCCTCGCAAATGATGCCATCGCTTGTGCAGAACACACCGCTAAAGACAGCGAAAGAGTTCAATTCATCTTTAATGGTGCCGTCCTACTCAAAAACCCTGACTTCCAAGAAAACGTCAAAAACCTCATCAAACAAGGTTGGCGGAATTCAGAAATCACTCCTCTCAATCGCCCCAGCGTCTGGGGATCAATCACCCTAGCCCGCAGCGCGACTGATAAAAAACTTCCCGAAGAAACCATCGAACACCAAACAATCTCTCCCGACAGAAGCGACTGGGAATCATTCCTTCCTGTCGCCAAAGCTCCCACCGAACAACGAAACCCGAAATCAAACCACTTTTCTGAACTCAACATTTCTGACGGCATCCAGTTGATGCTCAAAGAAGACACCAATATCCCAGAAGCGATTTTGAGCGAATTGCCCGAAATCGAATGGACCATCAAAAAAGTCATCAACAGCTTTTCCGAAGGTGGCAGACTCATCTACTGCGGAGCCGGAACAAGCGGACGCCTCGGCGTCCTCGATGCCAGTGAATGCCCGCCAACGTTTCGATCCGATCCAAGAATGGTTCAAGGAATCATTGCCGGAGGACGCTCTGCCCTATGGAGCGCAGTCGAACGAGCAGAAGATGACCCAGCCGAAGGAAGCTCCGCAATTTCCTCCAGAAACGTAGATCATCGCGATGTCGTCATCGGTATCACCGCGTCCGGCCACGCCCCATTCGTCTGGGGATGCCTGAGTGAAGCCAAAAAAAGAAATGCCACCACAGTTCTCTTCTGCGTCAACCCCGCCTACAAACAACATCCCCTCCCTGACAAGATCATCGCACCTAATACCGGGCCCGAACTACTCACTGGCTCAACTCGACTCCGAGCAGGCACAGCCACGAAACTCGTCTTGAACATCATCACCACCCTCTCAATGACCCACAGCGGAAAAGTCATCGGGAACCTAATGGTTGATTTGAACGCCTCCAACGCAAAGCTTCGAGAACGCGCAGTTCGCATCGTCCAAGAACTGACCAACTCAACTGAATCCGCGGCCAAATCCGCCCTTCGCACCAATGGATGGATTGTTCGTGACGCCATTCAAGAGCTACAGAGAACATCACTCTAAAAATAATGAGCTTCATATTTCCATAACTTAAATATTTCGTACTTAAGTCAAAAAACCACCCGCAACCACCTCGAAAAAAGAACAACTTTTCCAAATTTCACCAATGGAAAATTTTTTAAAATTCACCTAACAAATTGACTACAAGAGCCTTAAAAAGCGCCAAAAACCGGCTACCAGACAACGAAAAAGTCTTGATTAATACACCTCTAAACTTCCCAAGTCAACCACATCCGGCATATTTAGTATTTTTGGGCGAGTTTCATAAATACATCTTTACATGAAACAAAAACTGATCTGATGATGCCCTTGAAAATTTTGTTTCCATGGCACACGGTTACTTTTCATTCATCAGGTCGTTATCAGCGAAAGCATCCCTTTTCCTCTTTATCATTTCACCCCACCTCTGGGGACAAACTCTCACCCAATCGGTCGATACTGGTAGTGGCTTCTCCTCTGGCGGCACCTCGAATGTTGGAGATGAGATCATCTATCGACTCCAGTACACCTTCCCTGGCATCACCAGTGGATTTAACAACGTGGTCGTAACTGACACTCTTGATCCGAGTCTAGAATACCTCTCCCTCGTCAATAGCCCACATATCCAAAGCAGCAGCTACAACCCGACAACTCGAACCGTCACCTTCAACTTCATCAACAACTTACCATCGGGAGCGACTGGAGAAATTCGTATTCGAACTCGCTTCCCCAACGGAACATTCACCGGAACTCAAGCTAGTAACACCGCGACGATGTCAGGTGACGGCATCCCCGGCGGCTCTCTCAATGCCACTCCAACGAATATCGTAGTCACGGCCGTCAATGGAACAGACCCTCCGGGGCTAAGCAACGGTGTCCTGATCACCAAGACCGCTTCCGCAAACCCAGTTCACTTAGGATCCGGTCTCACCTACACCATTCAACATGGAAACCTTGGGGGACAAGCCGTAGATAACTACGTCATCGAAGAAACCTTGCCACCGGAATTTATTCTAGAACGCTTTCGCCACAGCCAAGATTTTGGTGCAAATCTCAGCTTTACTGTCACCTACCAAACAAACCTAAATGCCTCATTTCAAACTTGGGGCACTTTTGACACCAACCCACCAACAGGAAATGGAAACCAGAATGTTTCTAGTCTTGGTCTCGCAGCGGGTGAGTTCATCACCGTCATGCGCTACGACTTCGGAACAGTTCCGGCTGGCTCGGACTTCATCTATGCCACAGGAGCCAACATCTCCCTGACCGGCGACGTCACCACCAAGTTCCTCAATGGCACCCCGAACGACGTCGACGGCAATCCTGTAACCACCGGATCCTCTTTCGACAATGTAGCTACGTTAACCACGAATCAATATAGCCCACAAGCAGCCACCGCGACGTCCAACATTGAGCCCGACGAAACCTACCTCCGAGTCACAAAAGACATCACCGACCCCACCATCGAAACTGGGCAAATTGTCCCCACCACGATCGGGATTCGAAGCCCACTCCGTAATGTTGGAAATCTGGTCAACCCTGTCATCTACGAACTTCTCCCTCCCGAAATGGAATATGTCGGAGGATTATCCGTCGAATCCGCAGGACGCTCTCCAGCTGGCTTTACCCCCTCACTTCCCACCCTAGAAGCCATCGCCAACTGGGATAACACTGGGCGGACATTGATCAAGTTATCTTGGGACACCAACAATCCTCTAACCATCACTCCCAACACAGACAACTGGGGGGTTGATGTCACTTTCAACTTACAAGTCCCCTTTGGCGTCGCTGAGGGATCTTACTCAAACGAGATCTTAGTCGGTCTTGATAACCCTCATCTCTGCCAAAACGAAAACCTTGCCTCAACCGATCAATACGATTTTGACCAAGATGGAGATCGCAACGAAGTCCTCTGTGCCAATTCCGACAATTTCGAAGTATTCCTGAACGGTAATGGAGTCGGTCTCAACTCTCAAAAATGGGTAAAAGGACAATGTGATACTGAGTTTAGCCGCTTTCCATCATTCGGCAGCACCGTTCCCGGAGGAAGAGCCGACTACGAGATCAGAATCAGCAACCCCAGCACCAAAGCAGTGAGAGAAATCGACATCTTAGATATTCTCCCATTCGTCGGAGATACCGGTGTCATTGATCCAAGCGCCCGACTCACCGAGTGGACTCCAGTCCTTTCAGGACCCGTATCCTTCGATTCAGCTTCTCTTCCAGCAGGAATCTCTGGAGTCCAAATCTTTTACAGCACGTCATCTGAACCAAACCATGACCTGGGAGTGCCAAACACCCCCCCAGACCCCGCGTTCTGGAACTCAACACCTCCGAGCAACATCACTCTGGTGAGATCCCTTCTCCTTCGGGTGAATGGAGTTCTTCAACCTGGAGAAGATTTGGTTTTGAGCTTCCCAATGAGGGCTCCAATCGATGCCCCAACTGATGGTGAGATTGCTTGGAACTCATTTGGTTTCTCCGCAACTGACAATGACAACAACTCTCGCCTCCTCCCCACCGAACCAATCAAAGTCGGAATCACCACCAAGCCAATCGTGCCTCCAAGCTATGGCGATTTTGTATGGTTCGACACCAATCGCAACGGCATTCAAGAGCCATCTGAAAGCGGCATCAACGGAGTACGCGTGGAACTATACTCCACCACAAATGCTACCGCAGATCCCACAATCGATACCCTCGTTGACTCCACCGTAACTCAGACCTCTTTTGGGAAGCCTGGAGCCTATCTCTTCACCGGATTCCCTGCCGGCTCATACTATGCCGTTTTCTATCCACCAGCTGGATATAACGCTTCTCCGGCTGATCAAGGGAGCAATGATTCGTTCGATTCGGATGGAATCGCATCTACTCTCGGGGGAAATCAAGTGTTCATCACTGCCCTCACCACAATGACCAACAGCAGTGAGGATCCAACATGGGACCAAGGTTTTTATACCGACAACGCAGGAATCACCCTCGGAGACTTTGTTTGGGCCGATACCACGGCCAACGGACTACAAGACCCTCAAGAATCAGGCATCGGAGGTGTCGTCGTCAAACTCCTTAACTCGACTGGAACCGAAATTGGAACGACCACCACAAGCCCTAATGGTTTTTATCTCTTCGGAGGACCGAACAATGATAGCCTGAATACCGTTTCCTCAACAACATCCTCCACCATCGACCTTGCCATTAGCACCTCGGACGATGACGTCGCTCAAAATACAACCGGAGGCGGCCTCAACCCAACCGCCACGGAACATAAGATCGTCCTCCAAGATGGTGCCGCAGGAAATATTCGAACATTTGGACTTCGTTTTAACTTAGTTCCCATTCCACCAGGAGCGACCATCACAGATGCTTGCATCCAGTTCACCGCCAATAGCGGAAGCTCTGGACAAATCAATGGCGGCAGCCCAGCCGCAGCGCCTCCAACAGCGTTTTCAATCGCTGGCGATGCCTCTGCCAACGCCGCACCTTTCACAAATACCGCCAGTGGCCCCATTAACCGAACACCCACCTCAGCATCAGTTCCTTGGGAGAATCTTCCTCGCTGGAGTGCAGGCGAACGCTTACCAGCACAGAAAACTCCGAATCTTTCGGCCATCATCCAGGAAATCATCGACCTGGACGGATGGGCCGCAAACAACAGCATCGCCCTCCTTATTTCCGGAACAAGTGGACAACGGGAAGCACTCAGCTTTGACGGAACATCGGACGCAGCCCAGCGTCCAATCTTGTCAATCACCTATGAGGTGACCACGACATCTCAAATTACTCTTCAACCTTCGCAAGACTACACCATTTGCATTGATACCACCCAAGCATCTCTCAACGGCTTCACCCTCGCCCCAACAGGAACTGACGACACCTCCAATGACCCCGCCACGGATACAGATGACTCCGACGCGATCCCAAGTGGAAATGACGCCGTCATCAGCTACACCCCACCCTCCGACCCCACCTTTAACATGTCATTAGACACTGGCTTCCAACTCTCTGGACCAATCACCAAACCAACAAGCTTCCCCCTATGGCAAGCGACCAACTCTCTTGGAGGCGCGAATGGCCCCCTTGATAATGCCGATAACGATCTATTCTCCAATCTCCTCGAATATGGCCTGTGCCTGAAGCCCGACACAGGCCTCAAGGTCACCCCTGACGGCACAACTGCAAATGATGGCCTCTGTATCAGGGAATCTGGAGTCGGAAGCCAACTCGAGGTCTTCTACACCCGACCCGAAGGAGTTACAGACCTCACCTACGACCTGCTCCTCAGCACAAATGGCACAACCTGGAATCCAGAAACCTCAATCACCCCCACCATCGTCTCCAATGGTGACGGTACCGAAACAGTCACCCATCCCAACGTGACGTCTCTCGGATCTAGCGGACTGTTAGCCCTGAGAGTAACTCTCACAAGTGGGAGCGATACCTACACCTCCACCACCCCAACTTGCGGATGGAATCAACACCCTGTCGCCTTAGCTTGCGAAACATTCTCCAACCCTTTCACGAAAAAATCGGTTTTTGATGGCTCAGGCACATTCGCGACAGCCACCAGAGTTCTTGACCTATCGAGCTCCCTCTCCAGTGGTGATGACCTATCCACAGTTCTTCCAAACCTTGGCACCGGCCCCTCATCTCAAACGGTCTATCTCGTCGAAGTCGTCGATGGAATCTATGAGGGTCACTATTTCGAAATCGCTTCCGCAACCGCAACATCTGTAACACTGCGCAACGACGTCGACTTGTTTGCACCTGCCCCCTGCAACAGCACCTTGACGATCCCAGATCTCACTAACGCCCAAGTCATCATCTATCCACTCCCAACAATCAACGAACTCTTCCCAGTCAGCGAATTTCAATCTGGCCCCAATTCCAACGCAGCAGACAACATTCTCCTCCACGACCCTGTGACTCAGACCTTCGTCACCTACTACCTGCTCAACGATCCGGGAGGAGATCAATGGGTCAGATTCGGAAGCATTACAGACATGGGAAATACCCCAATCTGCCCCGGTCAGGGTTCATTCACCCACGCAAAAACATCAACCTCAACCCAACTCCAATTTGGATGTGTTCGCCACTGGGATCTTCTCACCCCCCTCCCTCAGGGCTACACCCTCATTGGAGGGGCTCACCCAGTAGCGTCAACGCCACAGTTACGAAATTTACTCACGCTCAAGGGAACAACTGACCCCTCGACCGCTGACCAGGTGATTACCTGGCGCGGAGATACCGATCCAAATCACCTCTGCTACGATGGTTACTTTTACGCTCTTGGTGGCTCGATCAACCAATGGGTTGCTGTGAATGACAACTCACTCACCAATCTCAACACCTCTCCTCTTTTCCAACCAGACCGATCCATTATCTATTGCATTCGAGATGCCGGAGGGAAAACGGACTATAAAATTTCGTCACCAGTCACCCGGCCAGCCAACACACGACCATAACAATCTAATTCCATGAAAAAGTTACTACTCTATTCAGGAAGTATTCTCTTCGGACTTCATTCCACCACTCTCGGATCGACCGTTCAATGGGGCGGCAAGTTTTCCAGCAATAATTACCTCAATGACGGAACTCTCATCTCATCGACATCGACCCCCAGCGCAAATTTTGTCTTTGCTCTAGGAGTCTTCACCAACAACTTCATTCCGACCGAACAAAATGCCCCTTTTTGGCGCGAGAATTGGAGAGAGCTTTCTTCAACCCCCTATAATTTAAACACACAGTATTTCACTGGCTCGTTTTCCCTTGAGGACACCAACGACACCCAACCTGGAATTCAATTTAACGGAGAAACTTTTAACCCAGGTGAGCAGGTCCACTTATGGGGATATGATAACGTCTCTGATCCGTCCGGATCCAACTGGGTGTTGGGTCGCGGCATCTCTTCAACCGATACTTCAATGGTTGACCCTTCAGACACCAATTGGGAAATCCCTGATCTCACTGACTCAAGTCAATCCGACCTCCCTCTTTCCTGGCGAACCGCCACGCTGAATGATGTCACTCTCGGTTCCATTGAAGGAATTCAGGGAGATGGAAACTTCACCCCTCCTACCAGCCAACCCAACCCGGACATCCAATTCTCTTTTGTTGTCATCCCTGAACCCGAACAAACAACACTCGTTGGTCTAACCTTCCTCTACTTGATGTTTCTGAGACGAAAAAAGCCAACAAACTAACCAATCTCAACCGACCATCATTCTATGAAAATTTGCTACCACGTACTGACTCTACTTCCTGCACTCGCTTGTTCCCAGCTCCTCGCTGAGCAGAAAGCAATCATCGAATGGGGAAGCGACGCCTACAGCCATGCCACCGACAGCTCGGCCTCAAACATCGACGAGTCATTTATCTTTGAGCTCGGTTCATTTAATTCTTCATTTAACCCCTCCGACCGCTCGACCTGGGCGGCTTCTTGGAATAGCGTCGACCGGACCACCTTCAACGAAGACGGCAATTTTTTTCAACAAACGTCGACACTCGACCAATCCAATATTCCCCCATCTCAGAATTCCCGCCCCTACATTTGGGGGTATCGAAACCGTGACGGCAGCGCAGAATGGATTTTACTCTCAAACCCAAACTGGGCCTGGCCCACCCCAACTAATTTGAACCTTCCGATCCCCACCCGCTTTCTCGTAAGCGAAGCAACGACGATCGAAACAGGCTTTCTCGATCCAACCTCAGGAAGCTGGGCAACCCAACAAGCGGCTGATTCATCTCCTAAGATTTCCCTGCTTGATTGGAAAAAACTCTACTTTCCCAACGGTGAAGAATCAGAAGATCTCGATGACCCAGACGGCGACGGCCTTTCTAACCGACTCGAATATTTTCTTGGCAGCAACCCACTTCAGATCACTCAAGAACAACCCCTGGAACTCACCCTAGAAAAACAAGCTTCTGAAAACAAAATCACCGTCAAAATTTTTCGGAGCTCTTCCGCTCAATCCACCCAATTTTCCATTCAAAGCTCTACCGATCTCAAATCTTGGTCGAACGACCATCAAAATTTCACCTTGATCAACGAGTCTCCTCATTTCATCCAACTCGAATGGCTCGCCCTCCCCGAACGCACAAAATATTTTCGGTTAGATGTGGGTGATTAAACGAATTCTCCATCTACCATTCCTCGACGACCACCAACCACTGACTTTCATCTATACCTCCCCTCCTGACTCAACCTCCTCCAAAACCAACAGCAATTCCCGAAACACCTCCGCATCAAAACTTCGTTCCGCCCCCTTCATCTGCGAAACAAACCACTTGTGAATGAGTGACCTCCGATCCCTCTTGAACGCCGTCACCCAACCAGCTCCCTCCCCCTCGATCACCTCTTCATCGCGACGCCCATGCGATCTCGTCACAACCTCATGGTAGTGATGCAAAAACCGGTCCAGCAATACCCAGGCAAAATTATCGCTCTCAGGAGGCCCAATAACCAATGCCTTATGGCTCTTGCCATTAAATTTAACCCCCGTCGCCGATATCTTCAGCTCAGGCAAACTGTCCCCCTTAAAATAAGCTCCTCCTGCCCCTGTAATCGCTCCCACCAAAGTCCCCAAGCCATGAGTGACTCCTCCCGTTGCTAAATCAACCCCTGCTCCAGCCGCTCCCCCAGCAATTCCACCAGCCAACGCCAATTGAGACCGCGACAATCCCCACTTCCGCCATGTTTCCTCAGAACTCAAATCCACTCCTTCAAAATCCCCATCTTCAACAGACAATTTTAAAAGACGATGTCGATAAAGCTTTAACAACTTTTCATACGTCTTCTTTTCAAGCTTCGCAATACTCTTGTAGTACTTACGCTTTAACGACTCCTTCGCCCTCTCTTTTCGATGCTCCAACTCGACCGCTTTATCCTCCATCTGCTCAGTTTCACGGTGCTGCAAGGCCTTAGCCAAAAACTCCAAAACAAACTCCGCACTCTCCTCTCTTCTCTGTCTCCACTCCTGGTCAATCAGCTCAATCGCATCTTCAATCTTCCCCCTGTTAGTCTCGTCGATTTCTAAAATCGAACTCAACAACCTCTTCCGTTCATCAAATCGAGCACGATGAGCATTAAAGGTCCGAACCAAATTGAAATAACTCCCAAGGCGACTCCTCCACTCCTCCACGCGCTCCTCGTTTTCCACCTTCTCATTCAACAACGCCATGCGAGCCGTTCCCGTCCATCGAATGATCTCCATCTCCGCAACAAACGTATCCCTCAGAGGCTTTGATGGATCAATCACATAAAGCACCCCCGCCCCTTCAATAATGGGTTGAAGCAAAATTGCCTCATCCTCAAACTCCTTCTTTTCCAACTGCTCCTCGACAAACCGACTCACTGTCTTCAAGTCAGGCGTCCCCTCGCCATGCATATCTTGAATCGTCCTCATCGCCTCCAGCGGCCTCGAAAACCCAGGAGTGTCGATAAAACGAACCATCTCCTGATCATCGAAACTCAGAGGCAAAACTTGGCACCGGGTTGTTTCCCCCGGCGTCGAACTCACCCGCACCAACTGATCATCATCAATTTCCAACAAAGTCGACAGAACCGACGACTTTCCCATATTGATTTTTCCCACGACCGCAAAAGTCGGAGCATCTGTCACCCATTCACTCATTTTCGATAAACGCCAAACACTCCAAGCCCGGATCTCTCAAACCGTCAATAAATTCCTGCCACCTCACAAAATCTTCCTCGTCGGGTGCCCTCACACCATCCCCCATCACCAAAACCCGTAAAACCGTTTCCTCACCAGCCTCATTTCTCACCCGCTCAATCAACGCTGTCATTTGCTTCGGAGATAAGGCCCACCCCTCAACCAACATCACAACCCCACACGGAGCACCCCGCATGGCCTCCCAAGCTTCTCTCTCCCGAGCATCATCCAACACAGCGACCGAAAACACTCGCTCAGGATTCACTCTCAACCTCTGCAGTAAAAACGGACGAATTTCCTCAAGGTCCAAATCTTGCCCTCCAACATCAAGTAAAACGACCCCATCTTTCAACCCTTCCATTGCGACCACTCGCTCCACTTTGCTGATCTCCCTCCACAATTTCCGATGTCCAATATCCTGAAATTCCAAACGCGCCAGCGTCCTCACTTCCCGCCAACGTGCAAACCACCAAAAAAAGACCCGCGGCAGCAATCCCCAAACCAACAAAGCCAAAAAGATAAACCGATAAAATGCCTCCCAATGCGAACGCTCTCCCCCACTCAAATCCTTCAACCCCGCAATCTCCACTTCATCCAGACCACCACCACCCCAAACTGACGCCAAAAATCGTGTCACCTGACGCAAGCTATCCCCACCAAACTGAGACAAACTCGACTCCCAATAAAACTGAATATCAGTAAAAAATAACACCCCGAATAACCCACCAATCAACCCCACATTGAAGCCAACGCCTCCCATCTGCAACATCCTCGTCAACCGCCACCCCATCGCCGATGGCTGCCGTCCTCGCCCCTGAATCAAGGCTCCCCATGCTTCCGGACTCACTCGACCTGCCAAACGCCTCACCAAAGAGGACAACGTCTCCCTCAACCACCCCAGCCCCCCAATCCAATATCGAAACAAGACAAAAGTCAGTAAACCACCCAGCAACATCAACCACTGAATCCCGATCGTCCCAGCCAACAAAACCCATATATTGATTGCCTTCCCCCCGCCGTATTGAATGACCATCCCCCGAATCACCCCGACACCAGCTAATAGAGCCAAAACAAACAGTGAAACTCCCAAAAATCGCGTCACCGACTCCACCTTTGCCCCCGCTCCCCTCTTTTTAGATCGTAACCACTCTTGAAATCCCCACCGCCTCTGGCGCAAAGGCGTTCCGCCATCAACCTTCATCCCCTCCCTAATCCGACGCCCAACATCACCATCCACCGCCGGCGACTGATGCACCGCGACTTCAAAATCAACCAGCTCGCCAAGGCTCCATGGAACTTTCTTTCGACCAGTCATCGACACCAAGAAGTCTGTCCTCTCCTCAGAAAAAATGCAAACCCATCAATGAAAGGATTTTTGAGAAACAGCTGGAATTTTCAAATCTTTGAGGCACCTTGTTTCCTTATGGGTAGATTTGTCTGTTTCATGCAATTAACGGTCATCCTTCTATTGGGATCTTTCCTCAGCCTTCAAGCGAACCCAACTGGTATTCGTATCAACGAATTTCTCGCGAATACCTCCACAACCTCTCTGGCTGATGAAGACGGCGAAACTCAAGACTGGATCGAAATCTACAACCCTGAATCCTCCCCAATCAACCTCAGTGGATACTATCTCACCGATGATTCCCAATTGCTAGATAAATGGGCCTTTCCGAACCTCACCATCCCTTCTTCAGGATATCTTCGCGTTTTTGCTTCAGGGAAGAACCGAACAAACCCCTCTGCCAACCTTCACACCAATTTTAAACTAAGCAGTGGCGGTGAATTTCTCGCCCTCACCAGAAACAATGGAGCCAGCAGCCAAGTAATCCTGCACCAATTCGATCCCGAATACCCTGCACAAGACGAAGGAATCTCCTACGGTTACAGCACAGACTTAAGCAAACTTGGGTTCTTCGATACCCCAACTCCCGGATCTGCCAATGGAATTCCAGACAACGGCAGAGTCAGCGATACCACTTTTTCTGTCGATCGAGGATTCTTCACATCCCCTTTCAGCCTCGCCATCACCTCCCTAACACCCGGAGCGACCATTAGATACACCACCGATGGTTCCGCACCGACTCTCTCAAACGGATCTACCTACACCTCTCCTCTGATCATCAATAAAACAACTGTCATCCGAGCAGCAGCTTTCAAAACCGGATTCGAACCCACCAACGTTGACACTCAAACCTACATTTTCGCCGACGATGTTTGGAACCAGTTCCAAAATGGTCAAACCCCTGCTGGCTGGCCCTCAGGCCCGATCAACAACCAAGTTTATGATTACGCGATGGACTCCCGCATCACCAACACCGTGGGTTCCTCCGGAATGATCGATGCTCTGACAAAAATCCCGTCGCTCTCGATCGCAATCAGCCAAAACGACTTCACCTCCTCCACAACCGGCATCTATTCAAACCCGGGCGGACGCGGCCTCTCCTGGGAACGCCCCGCCTCCATCGAACTCGTCAACCCAGATTCAACGAATCCCGATTTTCAGTCCGAATGCGGAATCAGGATTCGCGGCGGCTTCAGCCGAAAACCTGACAACCCCAAACACTCGTTCCGTCTCTACTTCCGGTCCTCCTATGGAGACGGAAAACTCAATTTCCCCCTATTTGAAGGCGAAGGAACTGACGAGTTTGACAACGTCGATCTCCGCACCGCACAAAATTATTCCTGGAACGGCGATAACGACCTCAATGGCGAGTACAACACCTTCCTCCGAGACGTCCTGAGCCGAGACCTCCAAAACTCCGTCAACCAACCATACACCAGAAGCCGATATTACCATCTCTACATCAACGGAATCTATTGGGGACTTTACATGACCCAGGAAAGATCAGATGCCGACTTCGGAGGCTCTTACTTCAAAGGCGGCGCCGACGAGTTTGATGCCTTAAAATCTTCCGGGAAGGCGACGGGATTCCTGACCGAAGCCACCGATGGATCGGCAGCACAAGGTACCCAGTCCAACCCAGGGTCCGACTGGGGAAGACTCTGGTTCATGCTCAAAGACCAAACCGCTTTCAGTTCTCAAACTGACCGAACCAATAACTACTTGAAGATGCAAGGGCTCAATCCCGATGGAACTCGCAATCCTTCGTTTCCTGTCCTCCTCGATGTTGACAACTTAATCCTCTACATGATGGTCATCGGCTACACCGGAAACTACGACGCCCCCCACTCAACTTTCAATGGGAACAACAACTGGTTTGCCATCCGAAACTTCGTCCAAGATGATCGAGGTTTTGCTTTTTTCGTTCACGATGCAGAAAACACTCTCGGAGCAAACTTGAGAGGCAGCATTTCCGATCTCGGTAAGTGGGTAACTGACAATGACCGCATCAACACCACCAACGGATCCCAGCACCAAAACGGCTACAACCGCTACAGCCCTTTCAATGTCCACAAAGAACTCGCCACCACAACCCCAGAATATCGCCAACGCTTTGCCGATCTAGCTCACCAATATCTGACGGAAAATGGCGCCCTCACCAAAGAAGCGGTTCACCTTGCCCTCGACCGCCGACAATCCGTTGTCGAACAAGTAATCAATGCAGAGGCCGCCAGGTGGGGCGACGTATCTCGACCTTCCGACCCCTTTGATAAAGCAGATTGGGAAAACGCCGCCAGAGTCCTCCGTGACACCATCGACACTCGCACTTCAGAATTCCTTGGCCACCTGATTCAAGGAGGTCTCTACTCCTCCTTAGATGCTCCGGTCTTCTCCACTCGCAGGCGATCAATGTCACCTGGCGAAACGATCTACCAATGGACCAGTTCAAACGATGCCAGACGAATTTTCTACACCACCGATGGCTCTGATCCAAGAGGCAGCAACAACAATCCAACCTCAAACGCCAGCACTGCATCAAACGCCAACCCTTCCTACTCCAACATCCTCTCATCGCTCACCACTTGGAGGTTCTACGACGGCACCTCGCAATCGTTCAGCACAAGCGAATCAAATGCCACATCCCCTTCTTTTGGCCCATCCGATTGGAAACATCCGTCATATTCTCCAGTGTCCTGGAAAACTGGACGCTCCCCTTTTGGTTACGGCTCAGTCAGTGGCCTCTCATTCAACACTGCCGTCGCAAACAACGGACAAAACACGACCTACTTCAGAGGCACCTTCAACATCACCAACCCTGATGCCATCCACGGCCTTCGCGCCACTTTTGTTGGAGACGACTCCTTCATCGCCTATCTCAATGGTCACGAAATCCTCCGGCATAATTTCACTTCTCGCGACCTGATTACTCAATCAACTCCTGGCAAAAATATTGGACTCGAAGGGCAAGTTCTCCGCGAAATCATTGACCACAGCAAGCTTCGCTCCGGCACAAATGTGATCGCAATTGAACTCCATAACGCCAACGACAACGATTTAGGTCTTCGATTCGAACTCCAACGGATCAACGCTCAATCGTCAACCGGAGTCACCATCAACGCGAATCCCGTCACCATCAAATCGCGCTCCTTCAACGGATTTACCCAACAATGGAGCGCGCTCAGCACCGCAACCTTTACCCCAGGAGAACTCCCAAGTTCACAACAAATCGTCATCTCAGAACTGAACTATCAACCCGCCGCTGTCACTCCAACCGAAGCCTCAGCCGGGATCACGAACAGTGATGATTTTGAGTTTATCGAACTCACCAACATCTCAGCAAACGCTGTGGACCTTAGCGGCGCTTACTTTGAAAAAGTTCTCGTGGGCAACGACATCGAAAGCATCGATTACACCTTCCCCCCTGGATCTCTCATCTTACCTCAATCATCTCTAATCGTTGTCTCCAGCTTAGAAGCATTCCCAATTCGATATCCATCTGTTCACCCAGATTTGATCGCCGGGGAATACAGCGGACAACTTGGAAACGGAGGCGAAAGAATCGTCCTTAAAGCTCCCGACGGAACGATCATCGCAGATTTCACTTACGACGATGATGCCCCATGGCCTACTCAGGCCAATGGTCAAGGGGCCACCTTAACCCTCTCCTCCCTCACCTCTGGGATCAATTACTCGGACCCAAATAGCTGGACTCCAAGCACCGCCGCAGGAGGATCTCCGGGGACCGCCTCTTCGGGAGGATTTGTTGGGGATCCACTTCTTGATCTGGATGGAGACGGCCTCACAGCTCTTTACGAATATTTTGCAGGCTCCTCTGACAACGTCGCGAGCTCAGAAGAAACCCCTAAATTCATCACCGTCTCCGCAGGAGGGCAAGAATACCCTGCCCTTAGCTTCATCAGAGATCCTTCTGCTAACAACGTGAGCTTCGTCGTTGAATCCTCAAGAACCCTGATCGCTCCATGGTCCACTTCCTCAGTCTTACATTCTTCGACCAATCTTCCCGATGGACGGATTCGGCTGGTCTACAGGACCTCTCAAACTCTCTCAAACCAATCCGAACTTTTCTTCCGGATTCGCGTTTCAAACTAGTTTTTGAGCATTTCTAAAAACAAGTTCAAATTGCTGTCACCGCTATTTCTCGGTGACAGTCGAATGCCCTAGATACAAAAATTAACAGGGCTAATGCCTTTCATTGACCGACTCATTGATTGATTGTAATTCAAATCATGAATGGATTAGATCGACTGCGATTTTTTTCATCCATCAGCCGACAATCCAAGTAATCAACAGAAACTCAATCATGAAATGGCAACACACATGCAGGCTATTCATCGCCGCTAACCTCTGGCAACTCGCAGCAGCTCAAGCTGTCTTTGAATTCAGGACCGATAACGCGTCCACCGATACAGGCCCCCCGACCGATGACGGACAAAGCTATCAACAGATCTGGGGAAGCTCAGCAAATTGGACTCTTGTTTCGGGGACCGATGATGGCGCCAATGGTTACCCTGATGGCACAGATAGCATTATCGTGAACCGCGTCGGAGCGAGCACCAATGCGACTCGATTGACAACCGAAAACTCGCCACCTGAACTAACTTCAGTCGCCTCCATCACCGGAACGGGTGCAGGTGGCCCGATGGATATTATTTTCAAATTAAGGGACTTCACAATTGGCAATCTCATATGTGAACCCTCAGCAGACCCATTCCACATCAATGCTGAACGCGATCGAAATCTTACCATCGACGGCATCATTAGTGGCTCAGGCAATCTTCTGCTTTCAAGAACCGGAGGCTTTTCCGACGGCGTGACACCTGATGAACTCATTACCATTACCGGATCATCTCCCAACACCATCACTGGAGAAATTCGACTCTTCAACTCCAATTCAAACACAACCAATCCTCAACCCAGCTACTGGGTCGCAGATAAGGTCGGTGCGTTTGGACAAACCTCTAAACTAACTCTCGAAGGTATCTCAGGGGCCGCTGGTGGCATCGCCTCCCTTCAATTCACCACCAACACTATTGGAGGCGAAGGAGCAATCGACGATGAAACAACTCAGGTCTTCATTGGTGCCGATGCGCTCCTGCAAATGGATGCCGGAGTCGACGAATTTATTGGCTCTGGAAACCTCTTCGTCGATCCTGCAGGCACCGGGACGTTCACTCAAATCGCAGATGGAACCTATACCAATGCCGAGACATGGATCTCGGGTGCAGGCACCGTAACCGTCGGAGCAGCTTCTCCTCCTCCTTCCACCACGGATCTGACCATCACCGACATCCAATATGGAGGAAGCTCAAACCTAACTCTAGTCGATCCTGAAAAATACCCTTATTCGGCGGCGATCAGCTTTTAAAAAATCGG
>JAHDGN010000448.1 GCA_020627645.1 Akkermansiaceae bacterium | reverse complement strand
CTCTCTCATCCGCCCCACAAAAGACTCATAAGCCCCACTCAGATCACTCTCCCTTTCCTTTGTCCAATTACCCTCCTCCGCATTCGCATAGTGCAATCGAGAGCTTCTGAAAATACCATACAAAGAATAATAGTCCTCATCGGCAATCGCATCAAATTTGTGATCGTGACAACGAGCACACGAAATCGTCAGGCCATGAAAAGCCTTCCCCACCACATCGATCGCACTATCCATGACCCGAGCCTCATCCTCATGCAAATCAACAACACCATGATGACCATCATTCAAAAATAGATATCCCGTCCCGACCAAAGATTCATTTCTCCCCGACCCTTTCTCTCGCCGCTGCTCCAACAACAAATCCCCCGCAAGCGCCTCTTTTACAAATTGATCAAATGGCAAATCCTCATTGAATGCTCGAATCAAATAATCTCGATACCTCCAAGCGCCCTGCATCCAATAATCCTGCTCAAATGCTTTAGACTCTCCATACCGAACAACATCCATCCAATGCCTCGCCCAATGTTCACCAAAATGCTTTGAGCCTAACAATCGATCCACCGCCCGCTCATACCGACCCTTTCGATTATCCGACAAAAACTTCACAAGTTCCTCCTCACTTGGAGCCAAACCAGTGAGAGCCACACTCACCCTTCTCAATAAAGTCAACTCATCCGCCTCTGGCGCCGGACTCCATCCCTTCTCCTCCAGCTTTCGAAACAAAAACCGATCCAAATCTTCTCGAGCCCAACCACCATCTTTCACCCCCGGCACCTCAACACCCTTCACCGGCTGCAAAGACCACCAATCTTTTCGCCCCTCTAAGTCAAAACCACCTTTCCGAATTTTTTGACCCACCTTCTCGTTTCGCGGATCAGGAGCACCCATTTCAACCCACTTTACCAAGACGCCGATTTCCTCATCCGATAACTTCGACTTTGGAGGCATCGCCTCGACCCCCCTCTCCTGCTTGACCATCTTGATCAATAAACTTTCGTCAGGCTTGCCCGGAACAATCACCGGCCCACTCTCACCTCCCAATTCCCACCCTTGCTTGCGATCCAACAGCAACCCACCCTTCACTTTCTTCGCCTCAGAATGACATTTCAAACACCGTTCCTCCAATAACGGCCGAACCTTCGATTCAAAAAAATGAACACCCTCATCCCCACGACCTTTCAAACACAGGAAAACACAAAAAATACCCACAAGTTGCCTGCAATAAAGCACCTGAGAGGATACGCCCTCGCGTCTAAACGTCTTTCCCAAAAAATAACGCTGATTTCGTCTCACCCCAGATTGATAAAGAGCGATCAAGGCCTTCAATGATAAAGGAAACATTGCCTCGATGCCGATGCAAAAATCACCTCATCGAAAGCATGAAAAAATTCACATCGACTGACACCTCACTCCCTAACTTGAAGAACGACGCAGCAAGCCCACCTCCAAATAACACCATATCTAGTTAAAAATCGCCCGTACTCCCTCCAGCCCCACGGAGCGTTGCTTCAAAACTCTTAAGAATCATTCCACCGTTGTAAAGCTAGCCCCGATATTTCATGAAGCAGTTCGAGTTCACTTCAGATCATTGCATTTCAGTAAGCGGACGCCGATTTCAAGGACGACAACCTGAAATTCCATGAGATGGGACGAAATCGACCTGAGCTCATGAAAGATTCGGGCTAGAAATGAGATCAGTAGCGACTAGGGAGACAAGCAGCCTCCCTGAGATCTCATCTCCCTATGACTCAGCCATGGCTGCCTCAATTTCCTCAACTGTCGTCGGAAAATTCTGAAAGAAGTCAATATTTTCACTCTCTCCAATCACGACGTCATTCTCAATCCTCACCCCAAGATTTTCCTCTCGGATATAAATGCCCGGCTCAATCGTAAACACCATCCCAACCTCGAAAGCTTGATTCGGTGGATGAACGTCATGCACATCCAGCCCCAGATGATGGGACGTCCCATGCATGAAATACTTCTTCACCAACTTCTTTGAATCATCCTGCTTCTTAGCTTCCTCTGCATCAATTAACCCCAAACCAATTAACTCAACCTCCATCAACTCAATCACCTGCTTCTGATACTCAATCGGCGTTAGACCAGGCCTCAAAATATCATTCGCACCCCACATGACCCGCAACACCGCCTCATACACCGCCTTCTGCCGCTCCGTAAATTTTCCATTCACCGGAACCGTCCGCGTCATATCCGCGTTCCAATTCGCATACTCCGCACCCACATCCATCAACACCATCTGCCCATCCTCACAAACATCTTTGTTTTCAACGTAGTGCAACGCACACGCATTGATCCCCGCCCCGATAATCGGTGGATAGGCAAAACCTCTAGATTTGTTCCTCACAAACTCATGCAAATACTCTGCCTCAATCTCCCACTCACCCACTCCCGGCTTCAAAAATTTCAAGACCCGACGATATCCCGCTTCCGTAAGATCGATCGCTTTCTGCAAAAACTTAATCTCCTCAGGGTCCTTATACATCCTTAGTTCATGCATCAGCGGAGCCAACCGTTCATAATTGTGCAACGGGTACCTTTCTTGGCAGGCCTTGATGAAACGATGATTGCGAGTCTCTACAATCGTGACCGCACGCAAATGCTCATTCGTGTGCAAATAGATATTGTCCGCCTGCGGCACAATCCGATGCAGCACCTCTTCAAAATCGTGTGCCCACTGCACA
>JAHDGN010000447.1 GCA_020627645.1 Akkermansiaceae bacterium | reverse complement strand
TTCCTGCGATGGCTCAACCTCTCTCAATTCAACTCAATTTTCCTCGTGTAGTGTGAATATATTTATTTATAATATTATTATTTGATTTGGGGAGAGATCTAGCGGTTGTTAACGGCGATGAAAGTGCAAAGCTCACGCAACACAACGCTAGAAAATTATGAATCGACTAGAGTTAATCTGTTGTATGTGCGTCGTGGGTGGTTCGCCAGTTGTGACGGGAGCAATTATCGGAGAAGTTAGGACCGACAGTTTAAGTCGTTTTACGGCTGGAGGCTGGAGTGGCGATGGGACGATCGGTGCCAATGCCGGACATTTGTCAAGCGGGATGACCGTGATGGTGGATGATACGACAGGGGGGCTTCTTTCTTTGGGGCGGACGGCGAATACGGCAAATGGGATTCCTTATGGTGGGGGTTTTGGTAATGGAGTTTCGCCGTCATTTACTGACATCACTGCGACAATGAGAGTGGTTTTGGGTGGAGGGGGAACAGCTGATATTTCTTCTCTTGCTACAAGCGATGGTTTTGCCACTAATTTCCTTGTTAGTGATTTTTCGCAGGAGGTCAATTCTCTGCGAGTGATGTATCAATTTAGTGAACCTATTGCTGCGAATCGACCTGGAATTTATAATTTTGGTTCATTTTTGGGAGCGTTTCGGAGGCCTGAGGGATCGGGAAATCTCGCAGTGACTTCCACTTATACGGGGCTTGTGCACTCTACTGACGGGATGACATTTGTGCCAGGAATTCCGACAACTGCCGAGGCGGTTGAAATGAATAATACCGTATTTTCCCGGCCTGATGGTGCTTCGTCTGCCGCCTTCTCTTATGATCCTGACTCGAGTTCAGGCCTCTTTTTCCAGGGTCTTCATGGATATGATTTAGATGGTGCTGGGTTGGAGCAGGCGACCATTGGAGGACCGATCGAGGATATGGAATTGGTTTATGCGACTGGAATCACTTTTGATATTGTGCCGGAGCAAGGTTCGTTTTCTGCCGATAGTGTTTTTCGCTTTTCGTTGAATGGGGCTCAGTGGCCTCAGACTATTGACGCGGCAATGAAGGTTCCGGAGCCGTCTGGAGTGTTATTGGGATTGGTGGGATTAGCGTGGGTCATCATTGGGCGTCGCCGCTGATCGGGCTCTAATATTTTGAATTTTTCAAAAGATGTAGGCGCTGCTTATTTTGATAGCAGCGTCTTTTTTCTTGAAGAGAATTCTGGTTGGATTGATGGCATCCGGCTTGTTTCATGTGACGTCTTGATGTTTTTGGTTTCTATCGAAGCTCAATTTTGTTGGATGAGGTTGATAGTGGGGTTAGGATGGTCCGGTGCTTCAGATAGTGTTTAACGAGATTAGTGCGGCGGAGATGTCGCAATTGGGAACATTGGAGCAGTTGGAGTTGTTGGATGAGTTTAAGGTGACGGAGGATGATTTGGAGAATTTGGATGGTGAGAGGTTTGGAAAGATGGAGAAGGATGGGCGGACGTTATATCGGTTTCGGTCAAAGGAGTGGCGGTTTTATTTTGAAGTAGCGGAGGATCAGGTGATTGTGCATCGGGTGTTACACAAGGGGACGTTTTCGGACTTTTTGTTTCGGTCGAAGCTAAATTTTGGGGAGGATGAGGCGTTGGCGGAGTCGAAGCATTTTTGGAATTTGATTGATGAGGGCAGGCAGGCTCGGAGGCAGTGATTGATTCTGATCTTTACGAGTGGGGGGGAGGGGTTGCAGAGTGGAGGTATGAAAAAGATTTTATGGATGGTGGCGCTATCGGCTGGTTTTTCGCTGGGGCAGGAGGTGTCGGAGCCTAAGAAGAATAAGGTTGTCATCAAGGGGAAGAAGTTAGTGGTTGAGACGAATGGCGGAAAGGTGTTGGTTCAGGATGGCAAAGGCGGAGTGATCCAGGGAAAGATTCCGAAGAAGCGGTTGACCATGATGCAGAGGGTGAAGACGGATCATGAGAAGGCCTTGAAGAAGCGGGTGGCAGTTTTGGAGAAAGAGATCGAGGGGGCGAAGGGGAAGTCGGAGGTCGTTGAGGGCTTGAAGAAAGAATTGGCTGCTTTGCAGAAGCAGAGAGTGGAGGTTGGAACAGTGAGGTGGGGGAGGGATTTGGATGGTGCTTTCAAAAAGTCGAAGGCATCTGGGAAGCCGGTATTTTTGTTGTTTCAGGAGGTTCCTGGGTGAGGTGGATGTCAGGTCTTTGGGTCCAAAGTCCTTTCAGATGAGAGATTGGTAGAAATCATCGAGAAGCATTTCATCCCGATGATGGTGATTAATAACACGGGGGGGAAAGATCGGGAGATGTTGAAAAGGTTTAAAGAGCAGGCTTGGAATTATCAGGTGGTTCGGTTTTTTGACGGGGATGAGAAGGAAGTGATTCCCAGGAAAGCTAAGGTGAATCAGACGGCTGCTCTGGCAAAGCGTATGGTGGAGGTTCTCGAAAAGCAGGAGAGAAAAGTGCCGAGAGGGTTAGCTGAGCTAGCGAAGTAGGCGGCGGTGAAATTCAGGGTAGAGGCGGTCTGAGGTAAATGAAGGCTTTCTAGGGCTTTTTTCTTGTGCCGTTTGATGTTGCTGGAACGTTTTTTTAGTTTGCCTATGCCGACCGTTGGGCCAGTGATGAGCCTCAATAGTTGATTTCGTGTTGAGAAGCTGCGGTTTTCACGATCTTTCACTGAAATGAAATAAAATTGCTGAACTGCTGAAGTGATTTGTCAGCAGGCAG
>JAHDGN010000446.1 GCA_020627645.1 Akkermansiaceae bacterium | reverse complement strand
TTAGACTAATCCATCTTTATGGGCTTGCTTCCAGTAGGAGTATTCGGAGCGATTGAAGTCGACGTATTCAGGGGAGAGATCTGTGGTGAGAATATAATCTGAGCCCTCTCCGAGTCCGAGATCGATCGTGATTTTGAATTCGGGTTTGCTGACAATGTTGCGAAGGACTTCGGGATTCGTTTTGGCCTGCATGCCATTTTGGCAGGCAAGTTTTGTGCCGAATGAGATGTTGATGTGTTCTTCTCGGATTTTGGCTCCGGAATACCCAATGGCGTGGATGATTCGTCCCCAGTTTGGGTCTTCACCGTTCCATGAAGATTTGACAAGGGCTGAGTTTGCGACAGTTCGGGCTACTTTTTGGGCGTCTAAATTTGAGCGTGCACCGACGATTTCGAGGGTGACAAACTTGGTGACCCGTTCTCCGTCTCGGACGATCGCTTTGGTGAGTTTGTTCATCACAAACCGAAGAGCGTGGGCGAAGTGGTCGTAGTCTTTAGTTCCGCGTTTGAGTTCTGGGTTTTTTGCAGCTCCATTTGCTAGAACAAGAACGCTGTCGTTGGTGGAGGTGTCTCCGTCGATGGTGATTCGATTAAATGTTTCATCGGTGGCTTCAAAGACGGCTTTGCGGAGGTCTCCTTGGTTGATGTTGGCGTCGGTGGTGATGAAGGCGAGCATGGTGGCCATGTTTGGGTTAATCATGCCTGCGCCTTTTGCGCATCCGCCCACTCGAATTCTGGTCCCGTTCAGATCGAAGGAGATGGCGAATTCTTTTTCGTGTGTATCGCTTGTGAGGATGGATCGTGCGAATTCGTTTCCTTTTTTGGGGCCAAGTCCTTCGACAAGTTCCTCAAATTTTGGAGTGATTCGCATCATGGGCAGGGGGAGTCCGATGACGCCTGTTGAGCAAACGCCGACTTGGCGACGTTTGAATCCGAGGAGGTTTCCGGTTGATTTAGCCATGGTTCTTGCATCGGCTAAGCCGGAAGGGCCGGTGCAAGCGTTGGCGTTACCGCTATTGACGATGATCATGCGGAGGTCGCCAGATTTAAGGTGGCTGTGGGTGAGTCGAACGGGAGCGGCTTTCACTCTGTTTTGAGTAAACATGCCCGCAGAGCAGCAATCGACTTCTGAAAAGATCAGTCCGAGGTCGAGCCTATCCGAGTCTGGGTTTTTGATTCCACAGGAAACGGCATTTGCTGAGAATTTGCGGGCGGCGCATACTCCGCCTTTGATGCGGTGGTAGGGGAGATCCACGTTAAAGTGTGTTTAGTTGTTAGTTGGTTAGATGTTGATCAGTGATCAGGCAGTGAGCAAGCCAGCTGTTGGAGAAATTCCGGTCATGAGGTTGAAGCTTTGAATCGCTTGGCCGGCGGCTCCTTTGCCGAGGTTGTCTTCGGTGCTCTGGAGGATGAGTCGATTTGTTCGAGGATCGTGGTGCCACCCGATGTCGAGGAAGTTGGTTCCGGTGACGTGTTTGGTGTCCGGGCTGATGCCTTCGCCGCGCAGTCTCACAAAGGGAGAGTTTTTGTAGAGGGATCGGAGCGAGTTGGAGATGGTTGAGAATTCCCCGGTAAGATTGGCAAAGGTTGTTGTGCAAATTCCTGAAGTAACGGGGATGAGATGGGGAACAAATGAGATGGTGACAGATTGGTTGGCGGCTTTCGATAGCTCTTGTTCAATCTCGGATAGGTGACGGTGGCGCGGGAGACCGTATGAGCGAACGCTTTCGTTTACCTCAGGGAAGATGAGTGGAAGCGAAGCCTTTCGGCCTGCTCCGCTGACTCCACTCATGGATGAAACCGATATCGAACTGGGGTCGATCAGTTTGTCACGCAGAAGAGGGATGAGAGGGAGGATGATCGATGTGGGGTAGCATCCGGGAGAGGCAACGATTTGTGCGCTTTGGATTTCGTTTTGATAAATTTCTGGGAGGCCGTAGACGGCTTGGTCAAGGAGTTCGGGCGAGGGGTGTTGTTGATCGTAAAATTCGGCGTAGGTGTTGGCGTCATCGAGCCGAAAATCGGCGCTTAGGTCAATGACTCGAATTCCGAGCTGGAGGAGTTCGCTCGCAAACGGGGCTGCGGTTCCATGAGGAAGAGCGAGGAAAGCAATGGTTGCTCCGGAAGCGGCGATGGCCCTCATGTCAGGTTCAATGAAGGTCAGCTCGCTGGAGGGAAGTTTTTTAAATCTAGGGAAGACATCATCAATTTTTTGGTCAGCATTTGATCGTGAGGTGACTGCGGTTAGTTCTGCATTTGGGTGGCAGAGAACGATGCGGAGGAGTTCGAGGCCGGTGTATCCACTCGCGCCGACGATGGCGACTTTGGTGAGGTCTTCCATGGGGGGCAATTGTTGGAGTTTGATACGATGACGATCAAGTTCGAATCGACGTCATTCTTGTATGCTGCCAAAAAATGCGGCTCCGGAGACCAATCCGGAACCGCATTAACACAAAGCCGGACTGCGCTCAAAAGAGGCGAAAATCCGGGATGCCTTGGCATCTGCCGGAAGGTTAGCGGATCGGGGGTGTTTGTCGATTTGCGAACAAAATGAGGTTTCGGGGAGCGCTGAATTCCTCGGGAATTCCCAAAAAATCAATAAGGATGCCTTAAATGGTAATCATTGTTCATTATTTGATCTTGCTTGCCAAACTGGCAAAATGGCCTTCGTTTTGGATCAGTTCATCGTAGGATCCGTCTTCGACAATTTTTCCATTTTCGAGGA
>JAHDGN010000445.1 GCA_020627645.1 Akkermansiaceae bacterium | reverse complement strand
GGTTGGCGTGCGGGTCGAGGGGGAGGTGACGTTATGGGGGAAGGAGAGAAGTGGGAGGGTCAAGTTCGGTGACTTGGTGTTGAGCGAGGAGCTTTCGGAGAGGGATATTGAGATTCCTCTGGCTTGGAGCTTGGGAACTGTTGTCTGTCGGGATCATCTTTTGGAGCTTTTTGGAATACAGATGGAGTTGTCTTTATCGATGAGGTTAGGAGGAGGCTTACCAATGGGAGTTGCGGTTCGAGTTCCTCAGCAGGATTCGGATTTGACGCCATTTTTTAGGGCTTTAGGAGGAGCTCCAGTCAGGATGAAGGGGGCTCGGGCGGAGGTTTTAGTGAGTGGGTTTTTGCGGCATCCGAGGACCTTGAAAGCTCGGGTTGTAGGAGGGGTGGGGAAGCTGTCGGTGCGAGCAGGTGGAGGTGTTTGGAGGTTTGATGAGGGGCAATTTATTGTGGTTGCTAATGCCGGGGGACTGTTATCGAACGATTTTCGATTGATGGGGGAAGAGGTGTCGATTTTAGGGAATGGTTTTTTGATTTGGGGTGGGGAGGCTGCAGCAACGATTCGAGTCGTGACTGGACCGGTTGGGGCGGATCGTTTTGAGTCTCGAGTGAGGCAATTGGGAAAGGGGGTGAAATTTCAATTCGAGCCGATGGGGACGCCGGATGTGGAGTATCGGGATATCAGGGTCGAGTTGAGCAAACAGGGGGTTGTGGCGGATCTGGGGGAGGGGGGGAGTCTGTTGAGGGTTGATTCTTTGGTGAAGGAATTCTTGAAGAAAGGGGCGGATCGGAGAAAGGATGCGTCGCCATGAGAATTATATCGGGGACGGCTAAGGGGCATCCGCTCAAAGTGCCAAAGGAGGTGTCTCGGCCGACGACGGATCGGGTGAGGGAATCTGTCTTTGGAGTTTTGATGCCGGTTTTGGGTGGTGCGCGGGTGTTGGATTTATTTGCGGGTTCGGGAGCCCTGGGAATTGAGGCATTAAGTCGAGGGGCTTCTGAATGTGTTTTTGTGGAGAAGAATCGCGGAGCGTGCCGGGTGATTGAGGAGAATTTGGCAAAAACGGGTTTGGAGGGAATGGTTGTGATGAGAGAAGTTGAGAGTTTTTTGAGGTCGGAAACTCGGAAGTTTGATTTGATTTTTGCGGACCCTCCCTATGCGACTGGGTTGGTTGATCCGGCGGGTGATTTGGTTGAGTTTGGTGGTTGGGGCGATTTGTTGGAGGAGGGGGGGTATTTGATTTTGGAGAGCGAGGCTCGAGGGGAGTTGTTAGTTCCGGTGGGGTTAGAGTTGGTTCAAGAAAAGGAATATGGGAGAAGTCGGATTGGGATTTATCGCTCAAGTGTTTAGATTTTTTCTTTCGGATTTCAGATGAGAGGTTTTGTTTTAATTGTTTGGAAGCTGGTTTATCCGGTGGTGGTGGTTTTGGGAGCGCCGTTTTGGTTGCTGAAGATGTGGAAGCGGGGAGGTTGGGGAAGCGGCTTGTCGGAGAGGGTGGGTTTTTATGGGCGAGACGAAGAATTTGAGCGGCAGGGTGGGGTCTACGTCCACGCTGTCAGTGTCGGGGAGGTGATGTTGGCATTGAAGTTGATCGATCGGTGGAGGTCGGAGACTGATGATCATTTTGTATTGGCAGTCACGACAGCAACAGGAAAAGCGGTAGCTGATGATAAAGGGGGAGAGAGAGTGAGGGTGATCTATGCGCCTTTGGATTTCGGTTTTTTGATACGGCGGGTGTTGAAGAGGTTTGAGCCGAGAGTCGTTCTGATGGTCGAGTCGGAGTTGTGGCCTCATTTAATTTATGAGACCAAGCGGTTGGGCATTAGTCTGGGGTTGGTCAATGCAAGATTGTCGGAGCGGTCGGGAAGGCGTTTGCGGAGATTTAGGAAGCTGGTAAGTCCGTTTTTGGAGTTGATTGATCGGGTCGCGGTTCCAGAAATATCTGAAGTTGAGAGGTGGGAAGAGGTTGGGGTCCGAGCGGAGGCATTGGTGGTCACTGGAAATTTGAAGTTTGATCCGGAGGGGGCGATGAAGCCAAATCGGCGGGATGAGTTTGAGAGAATGCTAAGGGGGTTTGGTGATGATCGGGTGGCGATGGCGGTTTCTACCTTTGCAGGGGAAGAGAAATTTCTGGACGAAGTGTTTCGAGCGACTGGTTATCGCTCGGTGATTGTGCCCCGACATGCGGAGAGGAGAGATCAGGTGGTGGCCGAGATTGAGAATGAGGTCATTTTGAGAAGTGCTTATCAGGAGCCGAAAGGAGGTGAGACGTTTGTCATTGATAGTACTGGAGAGTTGAGAGACTGGACTGCTCATGCAGATGTGGTGGTAATTGGGAAGAGCTTCTTTGCAAAGGGTGGGCAGAATCCAGCGGAAGCTATTCTTGCTGGTGTGCCAGTGATTTGTGGCCCTGAGATGGGTAATTTTGAGCCTCTGGTGAGTGAGTTGTTGAGCGCGGGGGGGATTCGGATGGTTCGTACCACAGAGGAGCTGTTGGAAGCCTTGGAGGATGATTTGTCCGGGCAGATTGAGGCGGCGGGGGACGTTTTAGCGAAGCATGACGGGGCGGTCTTTCAATGTGTCCAGATATGGGGTCGCTAGCCCGAATATTTCATGAGACCAGCTCGATTTCATCCCATCTCATTGAATTTCAGATTGTTGTCCTTGATTTCGATGAAAGACAGAATGTGCATTCAGTCATTCCTCGAAATCGGCGTCCGCCTACTG
>JAHDGN010000444.1:2386-2742 GCA_020627645.1 Akkermansiaceae bacterium | reverse complement strand
CTGGATTTTGGTTAGGGTTCCTCATAAAAGTTCAACTTCGCTTGAGTGACAGACGCCTTAAGGATGCGACGTGTTCCTGAACGTGATGTTAGTGTTCAAGAGGGTTTCTTCGAAGGATTTCGTTTTGACTGCCTTCTTGGCGGCTTTCTTTTTGGTGGGCATTGGTTGTTCTCCTCTTTATCTAGCAGGTTTTGCGCTCGGATCAAGGAGAGGGAAGAGGGGGTTTGGGCTTTGGAGGGGGAACCGCTGAGGCGCTAAGGCACGAAGGTTGACGGGAGATTGAAGAAGGGAGAGGAAATGGGCTCGGCGACTGGAAGTCGCCGCCACGTTGATTACGAATCTTCACGAATTGGGCC
>JAHDGN010000444.1:679-2376 GCA_020627645.1 Akkermansiaceae bacterium | reverse complement strand
CGGCGACTGGAAGTCGCCGCCACGTTTTTTTGACTACGAATCTTCACGAATTGGGACAAATGGGGAATGTTCTGGGGGCTTGGTTAAGGAAATCTAGCCGCTATGGTTAGACGGCGGAGGTGGGGGCTATTTAGATGGAATTGGTTGAAGTGAGGGGCCTGTAGAGGAGAATTAATCCGACTCTAAAATGTTTTTGAGAACGCTCACATCGACACGATCTTTTTCACGAACGGAGTTTGATTTGAGCTGGATGAGGCTTTTGGGCCCCAGAAAGGGGATTTTGGTGCCATCACTCAGGGCGAATTGGCGGATGTCTGATTCAAAGTCTGCGAGGTGAAGTCCTTGCATCCGGGTAAAGATATCGATCTGGCAATTTTCGATGGTTTCGATGATGCGGATGGCTCCTTCTTCGTCGCTAAAATCTTCGGGTGAGAGTTCGGCGGCGTAACCTTCTCCGTATTGGGTAAGGGTTCGAATAAGGTTTTTGATGTTTTCGGTGTCTGAAGCCACAAGGATGTCGACGTCCTCGGTCAGTCGGACGTAGCCATTGAGGCAGACTGCAATGCCGCCAACAGTGGTGAATTTGACCCTACTTTTGACAAGAAGGGCCAACAGTTTTTCGAATGAGGATTCGATCGGAATTGTCATGATAGATGGGCTTCTGAGAAAAAGGTTTGGCATTTTGGCGCAGTCTCTCGAGTCGCTGGAGTGGAGAGAGATGCTCAAGCGGTTTGCCAACAATTTTGCGGATAGTTCCGATATCACCCATGAGTGTGATAGGAAGATAGCATGTGATGCGGTGGTAGAAAAGGGGGAATGGTGAACTTGAGACTTATTCAGAAGGGCTTGGGATCCAGAGGAAAGCGCAAAGACGCTATGGTTGGGATGATTTTTTTGGGTTGAGGGGCTTGCAAGATGGAGGTTGGAACCACGGAAGGCACGGAATGACGCTGAACTTGTTTTTCTGGTGGGCTTGTTTGAGAGAAGGCGGAAGAGATGATGGCCTTCGAGGTTGTTGAGTTGGTTTTTTTGGGCTCGGCGACTGGAAGTCGCCGCCACGTTTTATTCGACCCAGCCGTTGGGTTCGGTTCGGAAGGGTTTGAAGGTGGAGAGGGATTTGTCCCAGAGGTAAACCGACCAGAGGTAGGATCGATATTTGAGCTGGCAGTTTTGGCGGATCAATAGCTCCTCCCTCGCCCCAGGGTATTCCCAGCGGAGGTTCTTTTTTCTGGAACGGAATTTTTCGCGGTTGAGGAGGATCCAGACGCGGTCTTGTTCGGTGAAGATTTGTTGAAGGTCGGCCAGGCGGTTGACGACGAGGGCATTTCCGTTGCGGTCGCGGAGGGCTCCGCCGTTTTTGACGTCACTGTAGGTGAAGTCATATAAGATGGGGACGACGAGGTCGTAGTCGACCCGTCCGAGTTCGATTTTGGCGGCGTGGGGGTGGGGTTCGGTGATCATGACTTTGTCATCAGGGCGGAGGTTTTCGCGAACATAGGCAAGGGAAGAGATAGGGTCGCCGAGGAGTTTTTTGTCGTATGAATCTAGGATTCGCCAGGGAGAGAAGGAGAGGATGACGACGGTGAGGGCAGCCCAGGAGAGGAGAGAGGCGGTGTGGTTTTTTCGGAAGCTGCCGGTGAGGTGGGCGGTGATCCATTTGCCAAAGATGTGGATGCCGTGGGTGCCAAGGAGGATCC
>JAHDGN010000444.1:0-669 GCA_020627645.1 Akkermansiaceae bacterium | reverse complement strand
GCGGAAGGAGGCGGAGGTGATGATGAAGTTGAAGGCGATGATGGAGATGATGAGGGTGAGGTGAAGGGTGAGGAGGAGGTGGTAGCGGCGGCGGATGGAGTAGATGAGGCTGAAGAGGTAGAAGGCCGAGAGCGCGAGGTGGAGTCGGGAGTATCCGATGAACATGGAGAAGTGGTTGCCGAGCTCCCAAAAGGTGGGGGCGAGGGTGGCTTCGACATTGGGGGAGATGCCGACGGAGCGTGTGAGGGTTTTGATTTGGAAGAGGGCGACATCGGTGACGACGAGGATGCCGGCGAAGATGAGGTAGAGGATGGCTTTAAGTTCCCAGCGGAAGGGGACGCCTTGTCCGAAGATGAGGTAGAGGATGAAGAAGACGGGGACGAAGCTGAGGGAGATTTCTTGGCTGAGGAAGGCGGTGGTGAAGGCAAGAATGGCGGCGGCTCGTTTCCAGGCGGTGGGTTTGTGGAGGAAGCCGATGACGAAGAGGTAGAGGGTGAGGAGGACGAAGAGTTGTTGTTGTTGGTAGAAGCGGGCGATGTGTCCGCTGAAGATGAGGAAGGGGTGGAGGGCGAAGATGAGGAGGGAGGCGTGGGCGATCCAGCGGCTTTTGAGGCAGGTGCGGGCGATGTGCCAGAGGAGGGCTCCGGTGAAGACGGCGAGGATGACGGA
>JAHDGN010000443.1 GCA_020627645.1 Akkermansiaceae bacterium | reverse complement strand
CTTGCAGAAGCGATTTTGGCAGGCGAAGTCAAAGAGGGTGATGATGTGATTGCACGTGTGAAGAAGGGGGATAAGAAAGTGACTTTTAAGAAGAAAGGCCGTGGGGGAAAGCAAACTAAGGAGACAAGCGCTTCGGCGTAAGTCTCCCCGGGGGAGAGGGATTAGAAAAGATTTGAAGTGGTCGGGGCGACAGGATTCGAACCTGCGACCTCTTCACCCCCAGTGAAACGCGCTACCAAGCTGCGCTACGCCCCGACACATTGCCTCACGGCTCGGTTGTTTTGCCACAGTAGCTTTTTTTGGCAAGAAGTTTATGGTTTTGGGTGGGCCCGATTGCAGGGCTAACTCACTTTGGAAGTCCTATATTTAGAGGGTTTTCGCAAACTACAAATTTCACTTTCAAAGATTGACTGGCCGCTAGAGCCCAATTTTTTGATTGCCCAAATCGCTTCGCACAACGGAACAACACAAGATGTTGTGGTCCATTTCTTTCCACCACAACCTAAAGTGAGTTTGCCCTGGGCCCGATTGGGTGGTGAACTGTTCGGATGTGTATGATCGCGGGCGAGATGGTTTCGAAAAAATCATTTTTCGGGTAGTCCGGGCTTTCCTTTTGCCAGGGCATGGAGCATTTGGACGGTGATGTCGATTTGTCTTGTTGCGCATTCGGAAGATGAACTGAGGTTGTTGAAGTCACTGGGTGAAACATTGTCGGGCGGCATGGAGGTTGGGGTAGAGATCTGGGCTGTTGATTGTCGTGGGGGGGAGAGTTGGTTTCAAGGAGTCGAATTCTGGGAAGGGGAAGAGGTGAAAAAATTTGTAGGTTCTTCGGTGAAGCAAGCTCTCCTGGAAATGGTTCGGCGGGAGTGGCCGAAGCTACTGATCGTTGGAAAGGAGATGCATGGTGGGGGAGTGGAGGAGGGGGAACGGGTTTCGGGGTATCTATTTGAGCATGCTCCGTGTGAGGTGATGGCGGTGCGATTGGAAGAAGTGTTGCTGAATCAGGTGGGCCGGGTGATGGTTCCGTGTGCTGGTGGAAGGAATTCAAGATCAGCTTTGAAAATCGCTCGAGGAATGGCTTCTTCTGAAGTCGTGGCATTTCAGGTTAGGCCTGAGACGGATGAATTATCAAAAGAGGTTGGCGAGAGGCATTTGGAGAAGGTGATTGCTCGTGCTGGATTGGAGAAAGAAGGGGTCGAGACCAAAGTAGCTTTAGGAGATGGGTTTGATGAGGAACTTGGAAAAGAATTGCAGGAGGGGGATTATGGATTTTTGTTGTTAGGAGCCAGCCATGGTGGAGTTGTTCGGAGGAAATTGTTTGGGACATTGCCGGAGCGGATGATTCGAGATGCTCGTGGTCTGGGAATTGGGGTGGTTCGGGCGGAGAGATCTAGGGGTCATCGTTTTCGTGCTTTGATCGAGCGATTGATTCGTGTGAGTGTTCCCCAGCTGAGTCGATCGGAGCGGTTGCAGTTGTTTGACGAGGTGGAGTCTAAATCGCGGTGGAATTTTGATTTTGCAGCGCTGATGATTTTGGCCACGACGATTGCTTCGTTTGGGTTGATGGTCAATTCGGGGGCTGTGGTGATTGGCGCCATGTTAGTGGCGCCTTTGATGATGCCGTTGATAGGGACTGGGTTGTCTTTGGTTCAGGGGAATTGGCCTTTAGGAAAACGGTCGTTAGAGGCGGTGGTGAGAGGTTTTTGTTATGCATTGTTCCTGGGCGTTTTGGTGGGCTTGGCGGGAAAGGCTTTCGGGATGGGTTTGACGGAGCAGTTGATGATGCGGGGTGAGCCTACTTTATTTGATTTGGCAATCGCGTTTGTGTCTGGGGTGGCGGCATCTTATTGCGTTGCTCGGCCGAGGCTTTCGGGAGCCTTAGCGGGGGTGGCGATTGCGGCTGCTTTGGTTCCACCGGTGGCAACGGTGGGGATTTCTTTCGCTCTTGGTAGTTTGAGTGTAGCAGCTGGTGCCGGTTTGCTTTTTGTGACGAACATTATCGCGATTGTTTTGGGAGCAGGCCTCAATTTTTTGATGGCTGGAATTTCTGGGGATAGGAATCCCGTGTTGTGGGGGAAGCGAGGATTGATTTTACTGACGTTGGTTTGTCTAGGGTTGGCAGTTCCTTTGACTGGGACTCTCATTTCAGGCTTTTCAAAGGTTTCTGGGGTGGAAGATCGTATTCGGGTTGATTTGCCAAACGAGGTTGATTTGGTCGCGGTTGATATTGATGGTAAGGTTGTGCAGGTTGACTTGGAGAGTGTCAGAAGACTTTCGGCTGGAAATTTTTCCAAGATAGAGAAGGGGGTGAAAGAAGTGGTTGGCGATGAGGTGAGCGTTAGGGTGAAAGTGAATCTAGTGCAAAGAAGTAGATAGTGATTCGTTCTAGTGTCACCTCTAGTTTCGAAATGGTATAAAAAGGCCCGCTTACTTCGACGAGATGAGACGGGCCTTTGCTTTGTAACAGATTTGAATCTGTTACTCGATCAGGGAGCTGGGAGAGCTTCCTGAATACAGAAAAAGACTTTTGTGGTTCCGTTAAGAGCAGGGATGGTAGAAAGGTCTGTTGTTAGAGTGGTTGAGGTTCCGCTATCGGCAGGAACATCATCTGCGATGGTGTTTGACCAATCAATCAAGTCGAGAGAATAGTAGACGTTATAGGTTAATCCGGGTGAAGAGTCCCAGGTTAGAGTTAGTCGATCCTGAAAAATGCTTTGAATGCTGACCGTGCAAAGGTTTGGAGTCGA
>JAHDGN010000442.1 GCA_020627645.1 Akkermansiaceae bacterium | reverse complement strand
CACTGAAGAAGCCCCCATCGAACGCTTCGTAATCACCGATTCCCAGCGCATCATCGACCCAAAAAAATGGCGTAAATCTTCAGTAATGAGCACACGCTTTCGCCTCGTGAACCGAACCGAGCTCTACGACATCATCAAAGACCCCGGCCAGAAGACCAATATCGCAGACCAACACCCCGCTCAAGTAGCTAAAATGCGCAACGCCTATGAAGAATGGTGGGAAGATATTTCCAAGACCTTCGATCAAACGACCGAACTTCACATCGGCCACCCCAATCACCCTTCCGCAACCCTCACCACTCATGATTGGCTCAACTCTTACCCCTCATGGAACCAAGGAATGGTCCGAGACATCTGGGGGGGCGCAAAAAAAGCATACAAAGGTCACTGGGCCATCAAAGTTCTCAGTTCGGGCGAATACCGCATCGATATTTTCCGTTACGCCCCTGAAGCAAAAAAAGCGATCAACGCAACTCTTCCACCAGGAGAGCAGGTTCCTGGAGGATCTAAGGCTTTCCGCAGCAGACCCGGACTCAACATTGAGGCGACCCACGGCGTTCTCCGGATAGACGATAAAGACATCGAAAAGCTGCCAGTTGAGGAAAATCAAACTCACCTTTCATTCAAAACAACTTTGGAAAAAGGGTCTCACAAACTATCTCCTTTCTTTGTCACCTCGAAAGGCCGACTCGGTGCCTACTATTGCACCATTACCAAATTACCCTGATCCTATTGTCCCGTGCTAGCTTTCTCCACTTGCTGGAACAACTCCCGCCACACCGACGGGGAGGAAATGATCGACGAAATCCTGGAAATGGGATTCGACACTCTCGAACTCTCCCATGGAATGACCGTGGCCAAACTCCCAGGAATCCAACGAGCTTTCAAAGCCAATAAATTTAAATGCGTGGGAGTCCACAACTACTTTCCCTCTCCCACCGAAGTCATGATCGATGCCCCTGATGCATACGAGTTTTCCTCAGACAATCCAAATGAACGAAACAAAGCCATCTCAGAGACACTCAAAACACTCGAAATGGCCCATGAATTCAAGGCCTCTTACGTCGTCCTCCATATGGGATCCATTCCTAACATGCCCCACAAAGAATGGACTGGCGCTCTCACCAAAAAGCTCGCGAATGGAGAACAGCTCACAGACGAGTATGCGGACGACAAGCTGGAATGTGTCAAAAAACGCGAAAAATTAGGCCCCAAATACTACCAGCGCGCAATCGACACCCTCGAATTTTTGGTCGAACCCGCAAAGGAGGCCGGAGTTGTCCTCGCAGTCGAATCTCGCTCAAAATACGAGGATGTTCCAGACGAACGCGAAATGATCGCTCTTCAAGAACACTTCAAAGACTGCCCACAAATCGCTTACTGGCATGACTTTGGCCATGTCGGCCTAAAACATAATCTAGGACTTTTAGATCACAATCAGTGGCTCTCAAAAATGGCCCCCTATCTCCTGGGCGCCCACCTCCACGATGTGCAATGGCCAAAGCGAGATCACCGAGTCCCTTTCATGGGATCTCTCCCCTACGAACAACTCCTCACACATTTCAAATCTGAAATGCCATTAACGTGGGAACTCTCGCCAACTCGAGAAAAACAACAAATCCTACAAGCTTACGCCCTCTGGAAAGAAAAATTTCCAGAGACCTTGGCAGCTGATAAGTGATCCTCAGCTTGCTCTATCTCATACAAAATTTCTATCAAAATTCAAATTGACTAGATCAAATCATCCTTTGTCAATTTACACGCATAAAAATGAAGTCTGCCATATCATTAAGGTTATCGATATTCACTACAACATCATTAATCTTAAGCGTAACACATGGGGCAACACTATCTCACTCCTCAACAACACAATTAAATAATAATGGTGATACGTTTGGTATCTCCACGACCCCTGGAGATGCCAAATTTGTGACCAGCGCCGCTCTCGGTGGTACCAGTGACACTTTCGGAGACAGCACTGTTTCTTGACTACCGTTTTGAAACTGGGAACAACGGTGATAACCCTTTTCAGGGAGGGACAGTTGCCCAGGGAAGTGGCACCTACTTCGATATTCCGACCGCAAACGAAGTCCTTTACTCTCCACAAAATTGGATGCAGATCTGGGAAACAAGCGACATCGATTCCGATCCAGCCGATGTAACCTCGGGAACAATTCCTATGATTGGTAGCTCCGCTAACCCACTCGTCGGCAATATCGATATCTCAGATCTGCTTGACGGCCAATTCTATATGATTGGCGGATCTTTTGGACAAAATGCAACCCTCAGGCTGACAATGACGGGCCCCGGACAGCCAGACCTCACCGACACCCAAGTCATATCGCCAGGTGGAAATAACAACCGACTCCACACCGTAGAATGGGCCTTCACCAACCCCGATGGGCTCTACGACAATATCGAATATCAATATGATGGAGGCGCTAACCTTGGGCGACGACGATACGGTGGCGTCATTCTAGATGGAACCCTAGCCATCCCCGAACCATCCTCCATTTTTCTTCTCGGACTTAGCACCCTCAGAGTCTTTTTGAGACGCCGTCGCTAAACATTAATCTCTCACCGCCCAATGCGCCCGGTTGAATTTACAATCGAGGCGCATTTTATTAATGCATTAGGCTCATAAGAAACAGATAAATGAGAAATACCCAAAAGCTCCGTAAGATCAAAAGATCGAGCCAGCTTGACGACCAGCTAAACAAGACAATCTCTCCACACTCCATAAAGTACATCAACTTGC
>JAHDGN010000441.1 GCA_020627645.1 Akkermansiaceae bacterium | reverse complement strand
ACGAACTCACTCCACGCAAGAATGGCATCCCAGAACGACGCTACACCATCAATGGAGTTATCACCGCTGACCAAGAACACCGCAGCATCTTGCCTGACCTCGCTAATGCTATGGCCGGAGTGACGGCCTTTGTGAGTGGAGGATGGTCCTTTGTGGCCGGAGCCTATCGAGCACCAGAAGTCTGCTACACCGCCGATGATGTTCTCGAAGAATTCGACTACATCTACCGTGCTCCCGAGAAAGACCTGCCAAACGTCTGCAAGGGGAGCTTTAAAAGCCCACAGCACAACTGGCAGACCGTTTCCTTTCCTGAGTTGGTGGATGAAGACGCCTTAGCTCGAGCCAATGGGGAGCGGCAAGAAATGGATCTGACCTTACCCTTCACCAACTCGGCCACCATGGCCCAGAGGATCCGCAAGATTGCCTTAAAACGCGCCCAGCAAGAAGAGCAAGCCGTCCTCACCCTCAAGCCTCGGGGGCTGCTGGTTCAAACGACGGACACTGCTCGTTTTGATATCCCTCGGCATGGAGTGAAAAGGAAGATATTTGAGATTCGAGGCATGTCGACCCGCTATGGTATCGAAGACAAGAGGCTGCGCTTTGATACCTCAGCCACCATCGTCGAATACAAGCCTGAGATCTTCGAGTGGGATGCAGAGGTCGAAGAAGAGGAAGTGCCGAGAGCAAGCGTGACGATTGGTAAGGTGGATGCTCTTGGGGTGAGTGAGTTGACAGTGAGTGCAGTGAACAATGACTTTTCAGCAGCATGGAAGAATCCGTCTCCCTTTGGCAAAGTGATAGAGGAGATCAAGTTGAGGATTACGACGGAGGATGAGGAAGGGGAGGAGAGGATGGAGTTGGTGATGCTACCCGGGAATCGAGAGGGGTATTCGTTTTCGATTGCCGAAGGCAGCAGCTACCAAGGTTTAGAAGTTCAGGTGTGTTACGAGGATGGGGCGAGGTCGTCGTTTGTGGGGGCTGTTTGATTTGGCCGATGCTAGAGGGACAGTATGGTCGTTCGCGTGGGAGGTGGGGTTAAAATCTCCTACCTACCCGATTAGGCTCCGCCGTCGATATATCCGATGTCGATATTGCATGACTTAGCAGCCTTCTCTACAAGCTCATAGGACGATCCTAATGGGATTCCATATTGAATATGGTAATGCTTGTCTTTTTGTTTCTCGATAACAGAAATTTCCCCAAACTTTACATGCTTGAATAGCTGAGCCACAAATTTCTGAACATCGTTAGCCGAACCCTTCAGGCAAGCAATATAGCCCTTCCCTTCAAGCTTGTTTGCTGCTTTAGCGGCAAAACTCCGTGTAGCCGTCATCTGAGAGGACAAGGCTGACAACTGCTTCAAAATTAGATCAGTTCCTGAGAGCTCCTCAGTCGGCAACGTGGTTTTAGTGTAAATTTTGAAGTGCTTAAGAAAGCAAGAATAGTCTGGATCAGATTGAGCTTTTTCGTAGGATGCTACTACCTTTGATTTCAGATTTTCCTTAAATTCCTTAATGTCGCAATATCTTAAGTCTCGCCTGTATGGAATGTGTTCGATCGGTGAAATGTCGAAGGAATAATCAGTCTGGTCATCTTGAATAATTACTGTTGGCTTATCAAATGCCAGCCGTAATCCCAACTCAAACATCACATTTGGATTTTTTCCACTAACGTCACAAATCACTATCGGGTTTTCGAAAATATTTCTCACTATACGCTCGTGAATAATACCTACCTCCTCGGCATGACTAACCATATCCGGGCAAAATGGAGTGTCCTCAAGCGCTTCGATTATAATACTCCTAACCTCGGTCCAATGCTCTGCCTCGCATGAGTCAGTCTTCGACAAAGGCATAATTAACCCACATTGAATCGTATCTGAATTCGCCACATCAGGGAGGACTTCCTCTGATTTTTCTTTCTTCGCATTTGTCATTTTCAGCCTAACAGTATTTATTTGTAGCACGGTTAAATGCATTTTTCCAATATATCCCGTGCTTCCCAAGTTCTAGCATCCATCTTTACCCTTCACCAGTGGGAAATCTACAAGGCTTCTTTTAGGCCTCCTGATGAGTCACAAAGCAAACGCAAATGAAATCGTACGTTCAGGGTTAGTGTTGCTTCGGATTTCTTGATACCCTAGGTGAATCAATCGCTTCAAAATGCTCCCGTCGTGCTAATTCAACGGTGGTCGTTGAGGTCAAACTTTTCCTATGCGAACCATCTTCATTAACGCCGACCGCTCAAATCTCTCCCCACTCACCGACCAAAACACCAACCGCAAACCTCCGTTCTTCTTCTCGGGTTTACCATTCAACATCCAAGTCGCTCTCCTCGACAACGGCTCCCCAGCCGAAGGTGTCAAGACCATCCACCTCGAACTCAAACGCCCCAACTACCTCCAGCCTCAAAGCATCCCAGCACCCGATGATCCTGTCATCCTCAAGAAGACCATCAATCTTCCTGTCAATCAACCAACGCCTCCTGTTGTCAATACAGAGCCGCAAGTTGAAGTCGGATCACTAGGCTTCCTTCCTCCGTTTACCTCAAACCTTCTCCGAATTGAGTTTCTTGAGTTGGAAGATCCTGCCGCAACTCTGGGCTGGCAAGATGAAGAGGAGATCGAGGTTGTAGGAAGTTCGGTTGAGTTCGTCTTCAGAGAATTTGATCCAGAACTCCCAGATGATCCGTTTGTTGGACCATTGCCTGACCCAAACTTCACCGCGCCAACTCCGACAAATGGTTCAGGATTCGGTGTTGTGGTGCCGG
>JAHDGN010000027.1 GCA_020627645.1 Akkermansiaceae bacterium | reverse complement strand
GCTCCTCCATCGCCTTCAGATGATCCCACGACGGGTGATGCAGGTGATCCGACAGTTTTGGACCCCGATTTTTTCCTTGATATTGAAATTACCAAAACGTTGGTGCCGCCAGTGGTTGATCATATGGATGGGAGCTTTACGGCGACTTTTGATATTCAGGTGACCAATCAATCCAACGAGCCGCTGACCGGAGTGGAGGTGATAGACAATTTGGCTGCTTTTCCTGTAGGAACAACGAGTGATCTCAGCAATTTGCCGACTGCGGATAATTTGGCGATCAATGAATCAAAAACTTATCAAGTGACAGTGACCTTTGTTCCGGTCAGTGGTGACCCGATTTTGAACGAAGCAACTGCTACGGGGACTGGCTTTGTGACTGATACGGAAATGACATCTGCTACAACGACCGAGCCGGTGATTCCTCCACTAACGAGCACTATGACTTTGGACAAAGAGGTTCTCGGGATTGATGACAATGGGGATGGAACCTTTACTGCTAACTTTAGATTAACGGTGACCAATACTTCGAATCAGCCGTTATCAAATGTGCAGATCACAGATGATTTGTCGGCATTTGCTCCTACCAATGTCGTGCTAACATCAAGCCAATTGACTGCATCATATGATTCGGTTGCGAATACCCTTTTGGATGGTTCTGACAGCCTGGCCTTGGCCGAGAGTAAATCAGTTGATGTTGCGGTCACCTTTATTCCTCAGACCGGAGATCCGGTCGCGAATTCGGCATCGGCAGATGCTACTGGTTCGACTGATGGTGAGTCTGCATCGGATGATTCACCAGTTGTTGAAGTGACTCCAGATTTGAACCCTGCTCTTAGTGTGGCCAAGTCTCGTGCTGGACCAGTGGTTGATCTTGGTGGAGGAAGTTTCCGTGTGACATTTACCTTGGATATTTCAAATGAGGGTAATGAAGAGCTCATCAACCTACAAGTCACTGATACTTTCTCTGATTTTCCGACTGGCCGGACGGTGGTGGCGACGAGTTCAGATTTTGTGATTGCCAGCGATATTAGCTCGGGTGACTTGCTGATTGGGACTGAGAGTTTAGGAGTTGGTGCGAGTGGGACGGTTACGGTGGAGGTGACCTTTGAAGTTGATGGAGATAGTCCTTACGATAATACCGCAACCGGAAGTGCGACAGGGCAAGCTTCCCGGGATGATGTTGATGCCATCTCGAACACTGTTACCACTGAGGTTCCGTTTGCGCAGAGCATTGACATTACAAAAACAACCGATCGAGTGGTTGATAACTTGGACGGATCATTCACGGCGGACTTTACGATTGATTTTGAGAATACGAGTAACGAGCCGTTAGAGATTGTATTGACGGATTCGTTGGGAGATTTCCCGAGTGGATCGGTTGGGATGATTATTGGTAGTACTGGAGTCAGTCCGGACGTTTCGTTTAATGGAACAACTGACATCAATCTGGTGGAAGCAATGTCCCAACTGGCAATTGGTGAATCAGGGCAGGTTCGAATTTCGGTCACTTACGTTCCGGACGCAATGACTGACTATACGAATGCGGTTGATATTACGGGGACGGGTGCTTATTCGGGAGATTCTGTTTCCGAATCCGCATCTGATTCGGTTGTGACTCCTTTCAACTCTCTTATTGACCTTCAAAAGGATCTTGTTGGGAACAACGACAATGGAGATGGGACGTTTACTGCGATTTTTGATTTGTCGGTATTTAATCCTGGTAATCAGCCTCTTTCGAACCTGCAAATCGTTGAGGACTTGAGTCAGTTTAATTTGGCGGTGGTTGCAGTTTCTTCTACTGAGCTCACTGCTGTTTGGAATGGGGTAGCGATGACAGTGTTGGCGGGAACTGATACTTTAGCGGTTGGCGAAACCAAGGTCGTGCAAATTTCGATTACCTATACCCCTAATGGTGTTGGTCCATTCACCAATATTGCGACAGCGAATGCGCAAGGCACCTATGATTCTTCGCCAGCAACTTCGACGAACGATGAAGAGGTGTCTCCAAACCTCCAACCCGCTATTGCTTTAGAGAAAACAAGAACTGATGTTGTTCATAATGGGGATGGGTCTTTCACGGCTTCCTTCGACATTACGGTTACTAACACTGGTAACGAACCTTTGGTCAATATTTCGGTTATCGATGATGTTTCTGATTTTCCCCCCGGGAGCCCAACGGACTTTAGTTTGTTGCCTTCTGGAGTGAGTTTGTCTGTTGGTGAATCCGAAGTGTATCCGGTTACTGTTGTTTTTACTCCTGATGGAAATCAGCCGTATGAGAATACCGCAACGGTATCAGCCGATGGCGAGTTTACTAATGTGGCTGTGAGTGGGGCTGGTACTGATGATGTTGAGCCTGACCTGAATCCAAGCAATTCCTTGAGCAAGGCCTTAGTTGATATTGTGGACAATGGTGATGGTTCTTTTGACGCAAATTATCTCCTGACTCTTACTAATACAGGTAATGAAATTCTCACAAATGTGCAGGTTGTTGATGACATCTCTTCCAGTTTCCCGTCTGGGTCTGTTTTGGATGTGACTGCAGTTTCCCCAAATTTAACTGAGCTAATATCTGGTGGGAACTTGTTAACCGGTAATGATTCTTTGGATGTTCTGGAATCGGGAACGATTAGCTTGACGATCACTTTTACCCCTGATGGTTCTCAACCATACAACAATCAAGCTACCTTTACTGCAACAGGGGGCGCGAGTGGAGACCTGGTCAGTGCGATTTCTGATGATCCAGCAACAGGTGATGCAGGTGACGGAACTGAGACCAATCCTACTCTTCTTCCCGAATTGACTGTGACGAAGGTGCTTTCTGGAATTATTAGCAACAATGACGGAAGTTTTGAGGCCACCTTTTCGGTTCAAGCGGAGAATACGGGAAATGAACTTCTTAATAGTGTTCAGATTGTGGATGTCTTGTCTGATTTCCCGATCGGCTCTACTTTGACGATCGAGTCGAGTGATTTGCTTACTCCGGCATGGGATCCTGGTTCCGGAAATCTTTTGACCGGGACGGATTCGCTGGCCGTGAACGCGATCGCAACTATCGAAGTCAAGGTGGTCTTTACTCCTGATCGTTCGGGTTCTTATACCAACACGGTCAATGGATCTGGAACGGGTAATGCAAGTGGTGACGGTGTGACGGATACTGGGATGGCCGATGTGCTTCCTCCTTTTGATCCGCAGATTGAAATTTCGAAGGATGTTAAAAGGGTGTCGGTAGCGACGGATGGTTCCGGACAGATTACATCAGAAATTTGTTTACTGGTTCGTAATGTTGGAAATGAGCCATTGGTGGGTCTCCAGGTTTCGGATGCTCTGAATGTTGCCCCGAATAACTTCATGGATGTGGTGAGTGCGACAGTTTCCTCCACGGATTTTACGACAGTGGCCTATGACGGTATCACGAATGTGGATATGTTGGATGGCACCGATACGCTAGCTGTCGGGGAGGCTGGTATCATTGAAATGGTCATCGTATTCCGAGAGACTTCCGGGCAAACAATGTATTTGAACCAGGCCGTTGCTTCTGGTGATGGTGAGTTTAGTGGAGAAAATGATACCGAGGTCTCTGATAATCCAGACACGCCGGGAGCTGACAATGATCCATCCGACAATGCGCCCCCATTTGAGCCTGAATTGGAAGTGACTAAGCGATTGGACAGTATCGTTGATAATGGCGCTGGGTCGTTTACGGCGAACTTTACTATTATTGTTTCTAGCACTGGAACCGAGACCGTTAATAACGTTCAAGTCATTGAAAGTTTATCTGGATTCCCTGCAGGGGCGACTGCCGTTGCTACTTCGACAGATTTCACGGTTGTCGCAAACGTGGGCAATCTTTTGGATGGAACAGCGAGCCTGCCAGTCGGGGCGAATGGTTCAATTAGCTATGCAGTAACATTTGAGGCAGATGGAAACGAACCGTATTCGAACCAGGCTAGTGCAAGTGGGGTCGGTAATTCAACAGGGGCTCCGGATTTTGATCTTTCTGACGATCCCGATACTGCTGACCCGGAAGATCCGACTTTGGTCAGTCCAGTCTTTGCGCCCCAGTTGGAGCAGACGAAAGTGCTTGATGGTCTTGTCGACAATAATGATGGTACCTTCACTGCAACTTACACTATATCGGTTCAGAACAACGGAAATGAGCCGGTGGAGAATCTGCAGATTGTTGACGACTTGGCAAATTTCCCGCCAGGAACAACAGCGGTGATGGTGTCGACGACTCTCACGGCCAATAGCACTGCGTATAGTGGTTCCACCCAGCCGAACGTTCTGGCCGGGACGGATATTCTGCCAATCAATGGAACTGGAAATGCGGTGATTGCGGTGACGTTTACTCCTACGAGTGCAGGTTCAATTACGAACACAGCGACGACAAGTGGTATTGGGGAATATGGAGATGACTCGGTTTCGAGTGCGGACAATGCTTTGGTTACACCCGAATTGAATCCGTCTATTGAGCTTACGAAGAATTTCGTATCGGTCACAGATAACTTGGATGGGACGTTTACTGCGGTGTTTGATTTGGTGGTTCTGAACAACGGCAATGAGGCGCTGGACAATATTCAAGTGAGTGAGAATCTCAGCGGGTTCCCTGCAGGGTCGACTGTTACTGGGGTTCCAACCGGACCGATCGGATCCTTGATCGTAGGAGGCTCGACAACTGTGACAGTTTCGGTGACGTTCACCCCTGATGGACCTGGTCCATTTAACAATATTGCAGATGTCAGTGGTGACGGACGAGCAAGTGGTAACTCTGTTGATTCTTCGGACTCGGCTCCGGTGATACCTCCATTGGCTCCTTCGGTTGATCTTGAAAAGGTTCATGTATCGACTGTCGATATCGGGGGTGGTCAGTTTACGGCAACCTTTGACATTTCGGTGACGAATACAGGGAACGAGCCTTTGGTGAATTTGGCGATATCTGATGATGTTGCTGGGTTCCCGTCTGGGGCTGTCTTGGACGCGAGTAGTTTACCGAGTAGCTTGAATTTGCCCGTTGGAGGTTCTCAAACATTTGCGGTATCAGTGACCTATACTCCTGATGGCCCCGGGCCATTCACAAATTCGGCGACTGTCACTGCGGATGGTAGTGCAAGTTCAAATGGGGTGACTGATTCTGCTGCGGCCGACTCGACTCCTCCGTTAATGCCGGGAATCGAAGTCACCAAAAAGGCGACTGGAGTGACTAGCCTTGGAGGGGGCGTTTTTGAGGCGACTTTCGATATTGTAGTTAATAATACGGGTAACGAAATCCTCACGGGAGTGACGGTGACTGATCCGCTGACCGGATTCCCGAGTGGATCGGTTCTCGGTGGAGATCCTTTGCCGAACAGCGTTACGCTGGCGGTCGGAGCTTCAGTCACATCTCAGGTGACCGTCACTTTCACCGCAGATGGGCCAGGACCCTTTACAAATGTTGCTGAAGCTACCGGCTCGGGTGGAGCGAGTGGAGATCCCGTAGAAGATGATTCAGGCACGCCGACAGAGACGAATCCTCCTTTCATGCCGGGTGTTGATTTGAGCAAGTCGCTCACCAGTTTGACTGATAATAATGATGGGACCTTCACTGCGGTCTTCGATTTGGTTGTAGAGAATACTGGTAATGAACCGTTAGCGGGCGTTCAAATCACGGAAGATTTTTCCGAATTCAACGCGGCGACGGTTACAGTGAGCTCGAGTGATTTTACGGCCAGTTACAATGGATCTTTGTTCACCTTATTGACAGGAACGGATATTTTACCAATTGGTGCTACTGGCACAGCTGTAGTCACCATTACGTTTACTCCTGATGGAATTGGGCCGTTCACAAACCAGGCAACAGTCAATGGCGAAGGTCAATATGGAGAGAGCCCGGTGAGTGCTGCTGATGAGGCGGATGCTCAACCGGTGCTAGATCCTCAAATTGAAATTAGTAAAGATGTTAAGACAGTGACGGTGGATGGAGTTGGAGTTGTGACTTCCACGATTGAGCTCCTTGTGAGGAATGTTGGTAATGAGACGCTTACTGGGGTTCAAATCGAAGATGATTTGGATCTGACTCCAAATAATTTCCCAAGCACCACCACAGCATCGGTGGGGGCTGCGACAAATCTTACGGGTAACGCTGGCTATGATGGAGTGACAGATGTCCAGCTATTGTCTGGAACTGACACTTTGGCGCCTGGTGAAGCTGGGACAATTGAGATGACCATTGTTTATAATCCTGATGATGCGCCAGCAGGCCAAATGAGCTTTGTGAACCAGGCGATTGCAAGTGGGGAGGGTGAATTTTCAGGAATGATAGATACTGAGGTGTCGGATAATCCTGACACGCCAGGAGAAGACAATGATCCTTCGGATAATACTCCTCCGTTTGAGCCAGAGATGGAACTCACCAAGGCTTTGGATCAGGTTGTTGATATTGGGGGAGGGCAGTTCCGAGCAGAGTTCACTCTTTCGGTTGTGAACATCGGTATTGAGCGAATTAATAATCTGACGTTAGTCGATGATATTTCGACTAGTTTCCCTGCTGGTAGTTTTGCGAGCGCAACGTCGAGTGATTTTACGATTGATTCGAGCTATAACGGAGTGTCGTTCCCAACTGTGGTAAACGGAACTGGCACGATTGGGGTTGGTGAGACGAAGACGGTGAATCTGGAGGTTGTGTTCACTCCAGATTCGGCGGGTCCATTTAATAATTCTGCTACCGTCAATGGTGTCGGGGCTCAGTCGGGAGATCCTGATTTTGATCAGTCGGATGACCCAGCAACTCCGGATCCAGAAGATCCAACGGCAGTGAATCCAATTTTCGAGCCAATGCTCTCTCTTGCGAAAACCGAGGTTGGCTTGGTTGATCATGGAGATGGAACTTTTACTGCCACTTATCGATTAGACATGGAAAACAATGGTAACGAACCGGTTCAGAATGTGCAGCTGTCTGATCCATTGACTAATTTTCCATCAAATGCAGTTGGGGTATTGGTATCGACTTCTTTGACTCCGAATACAACGCCGTACAATGGAGCAGCTCAGCCCAATTTGCTTTCGGGAACAGATCTCTTAGCTGTTGATGGAACCGCGACTGCAGTTGTTTCGGTCACCTATACTCCGGTCGATTCTGATCCAGTGATGAATACTGCGACTTTGAGTGGAACGGGATCATTTGGGACGTCTGAAATTAGCGCCACAGATAGTGAGATGATTTCGGTAGAGTTGCTTCCATCAGTTCGTTTGACAAAGACCTTTGATAGTGTGGTGGATCATGGTGACGGGACGTTTACGGGAGTGTTTATTATTGAGGTGACCAATACTGGGAATGAAGCGTTGGAGAATATCCAGATTAACGATGCGATTGGGGGGATTCCTGCGAGTGCGATTACCAATGTTTCGAGTGGTTCTTTGACGTTGGCGAGTGACTTTACGAGTGGGAACTTGTTAGCGGGGACAGATACCCTTGCGGTGAATGAAAGTCAGTCTGTTTCGGTGAGTGTGACCTTTACGCCTGACGCGCCTGGGCCATTTACCAATAGTGCGACGGTAAGTGGGAGTGGCGAAGCGAGTGGTGAGAGTGTGGAAGACACGGATACCGCGGAAGTGACACCTCCGTTGATGCCTGAATTGACGACGACCAAGACGTTGACGAGTGTGTCTGATACGGGCGGGGTCTTTACGGCCATTTTTGCAATTACGGTGGAGAATACCGGGAATGAAATCATCAACAACGTGGTGATCTCGGATGATGTTAGTGATTTTCCGGCGGGTTCGACCTTGGTGTTAGATAGTCAGCCATCGCCATTGAATTTGGCAGTGGGAGAGAGCTTTACGTTGAATGCGACGGTGAGTTTTGTTCCTGATGGGAACCAACCGTATACCAATACCGCGAACGTGACGGGTGAGGGAGATGCGAGTGGGGGTTCTTCGCCGTCGAGTGGGAGTGAAGAGATTGATCCGGTGTTGACGCCATCGATGGAAGTGACGAAGGCCTTAGTGGGTTCAGTGGTGAGTTTGGGTGGAGGGTTCTTTGAAGCGAACTACGAAATCACCGTTTCGAATACAGGTAACGAGATTTTGAACAACATCCAGCTGACTGATTCCTTGGCAGGATTCCCGGCCGGAGTTGTGGGGGTTGAAGACGCGTTGACCAGTGGGTTCTTGATGAATGCTGGATTTGATGGATTGGGAGACATTCAGTTACTTCAGGCTGGAAATAGTTTGGCAGTGGGAGAGACCAAGACAGTGGGAGTCAAAGTGACGTTTGAGGCGGACTCTGGAACGGCCTATGAAAACCGTGCGGAGGGAACAGGTGACGGTGGAGCCAGTGGCGATCCGGTTGATGATGACTCTGGAAGCCCGACAGAAACAGAACCACCATTTGCCCCAGCGATGACAGTGGAAAAGACCGCTACTGATCTGGCTGATAACGGAGATGGAACGTTTACTGCTACCTTTGAACTGACCGCGACCAATACAGGCAATGAGCCGTTGAGTTCCTTACAGCTAACTGATGATCTGACTGGGTTTCCTGACGTAGTTGTGGTGTCAAATACCCCTCAATCGGCGTCACCGAATATCAACTTTAATGGCGACAGCGACAGTAACCTCCTTTTGGGCACTGACGTATTGGGAATCGGAGAGAGCGAAACCGTGACGCTTGTGATCACCTTTACAGGAGATGGAACTGGGCCGTATTCGAATAATGGTGGAGGTTCGGCGACTGGATCATATTCTGGAGGTGGAGCGAGTGGAAGCGGTTCTGATTCGGTAGATCCGGTTTACACAACTGATCTGACCCTCACCAAGAACTTGGACAACTTGGAAGTTGTTGGAGGAAATGTGGTCGCGACCTTTACCTTGATTGTTCGCAATACCGGAACTGAGCCGGTGTTGAATGTGCAAGTGACGGACGATCTTACCGCTGCTCCGAGTAACTATCCATCAACCGCAGTGGCGACGATTGTTTCGAGCACCTTGCCCGCCAATCCCGGATTTAATGGAACAAGCCAACCAGATTTATTATTGGGCACAGGCACCTTAGCCGTGGGAGAGGCCGCAACGATTGTGGTGCAAGTCACGTCGCCTCAAGTTGCGGGGCAACCAACGTTTTTGAACCAAGCAAGCGCCACAGGAGAGGGTGAGTATAGTGGGGGTGAGGAAGAAGAGTCATCGGATAACCCAGACACGCCGGATGATCCGAATGATCCAACCGAGACAGCCCCACCGTTCTTTACAGAACTGAATTTGAGTAAATCCTTAACAGGAATCGTTGATAACCTGGATGGAAGCTTTACCGCCACCTTTGATTTGGTCGTCACCAATGATGGAAATGAAGTTGCGACTGCCGTTCAGATTGTGGACACCTTGAGCAACTTCCCAAGCCCAACAGTAACCTTGGCCTCTACGGATTTGACAACAGTGGCGGCATGGGATGGCGCGAATGGCAACCTCTTAGCTGGAACAGATTCGATTGCCATTGGGGCAAGTGAATCGGTGACCTTGACTGTGCGTTTTGTGCCTGACAGCGCGGGACCGTTTTTGAACCAGGCGTCAGTGAGTGGAACTGGTGAATCATCTGGTGAAGAGGATTTTGATCTCTCAGATGACCCCGATACAACTGACCCTGAAGATCCCACATCCACGACCCCGCCACTTTCGCCTGCGTTGACCTTTGCCAAAGAACTCACGACCTTGGTGGATAACAACGATGGAACCTTCACCGCCACCTACACATTGACCGTTGAAAACAACTCGAATGAGCCGGTGGTCAATGTGCAATTGAGTGATCCGTTGACAAACTTTCCATCAGGATCAGTGGGTGTCTTAGTATCGACAGATTTGACCCCATCATCAACGCCATACGATGGATGGACTCAGCCTAACCTTCTGAGTGGGACTGATTCGTTGGGTGTGGGTGACTCTGCGACAACCGTATTATCAGTGACATTTACTCCGGTATCTGATGCTCCGGTCTCCAATAGTGCCGCCTTTAGTGGGGCTGGTGAATATAGTGGTGAAACCACAAGTGGATCAGATGGAGCTGATGTTGATCCGGAATTGAATCCTAGCATGTCAGTGGTGAAAGCGTTTGATCGTGTCGTTGACAACAACGATGGAAGTTTCACCGCATTTTTCAATATCACTGCGAGTAACACCGGGAACGAGGCCTTACAGAATATCACGATCACCGAGGATATTTCAGCATTCCCAACGGGTTCGACGGTAGACGATACGGCGTTATCTGGAATCACGAATTTAGCAGTGGGTGCGTCGCAGACGGTATCGGTATCGGTCACCTTTGTTCCTGATGGTCCTGGTCCATTTGTGAACTCGGTGACTGGAACGGGAGATGGTGGAGCATCGGGAGATGAGATTACCTCGACGGGAACTGGTGAAGTCACCCCTCCGTTGGATCCATCGTTTGAGGTCGATAAGACCTTAGTGGGGATTGTGGATAACAACGATGGTAGCTTTACCGCAACATTTACCATTGAGGCCCGAAATACCGGAAATGAAGCGATCAATAACTTTACCCTCGTGGATGATACTAGTGACTTCCCGGTAGGCTCCACAGTGACAGGTTCGTTGCCGAGCGGAGTGGTTCTTCCAGTGAACGGTGTGATGAGTGAAACCGTCACCGTGACCTTTGTTCCGGATGGGAACCAACCTTATACCAATACGGCGAGTGGAAGTGGAACAAGTTCGGCGGGTGGAACTCCAGTGGAAGAAGAATCGAGTGCCGAAACAGATCCACCCTTAACGCCTGCGATCGAGATTACCAAAGTGGCAACAGGAGTGGTCTCGAATGGAGACGGAACATTTACCGCTAGCTTTACGATCGGAGTGACCAACACCGGGAACGAAGTGTTAACGAACGTGACTGCGGTTGATCCACTGACTGGGTTCCCAAGTGGTGCGGTGCTTGGTGGAGACAGTCTCCCAGTGAATGAAACCTTTGCCGTAGGCCAAAGCGAGAGTTACGCCGTGACCGTGACCTTTACTCCGGACAGTGCAGGTCCATTTACCAATGTGGCACAGGTCGAAGGCACAGGTGGGGCAAGTGGTGATCCGGCGGATGATGATTCCGGAACTCCTACCGAAACAACGCCGACCTTCTCTCCTGAATTGACCTTTAGTAAAGTGGCGTCTCCACTGGTTGATAACGGAGACGGGACGTTTACCGCAACCTACACATTGACTGCTGAGAATACAGGTGACGAACCTGTCGTGAACGTGCAGATCAGTGACCCGTTAAGTAACTTTGCAGGAGTGACAGGAGTGAGTGTCACGACCACCAATGCCACCAAGAATCCGTCCTATGATGGTGTGACCGGTGCAACCATGTTGTTACCTGGATTTGGATTAGGAGTGGGAGAAAGTGAAGTGGTGACCTTGAGCTTTACCTTTACTCCAGATGGAGTGGGTCCGTTTGGTAATACTGCGACCGGAAGTGGAGAGGGTGAGTATGGAGGAGGTTCGACAAGCGATAGTGGGACTGATGAAGTGACTCCTGCTTTGGATCCACAGATTGAAGTGAGTAAAGATGTGAAGACCATGGTCGTTGATGGAGCAGGAGTCATCACCATGACCGTTGAACTCATCATTCGCAATGTGGGCAATGAGCCGATCGTGGGAGTTCAGGTGACTGATGACCTTCAAGCGGCGCCAAATAACTATCCGTCGACAGCGGTCGGAAGTGTGACTTCGAGTGATTTTACCGTCGCGGTCTATGATGGGATCACGAATGTGAACATGTTGACTGGGGTCGACACCTTAGCACCGGGAGAAGCTGGAGTGATTGATTTGACCATTGTTTACGATCCCGCAGATGCGCCTGCTGGACAGACAACCTTCGTGAACCAAGCGACCGCATCTGGAAGTGGTGAATATAGTGGAGAAGGTGATAGTGAGCCTTCTGATAACCCAGATACTCCAGACGATGACAATGATCCGACGGCAAGTGTGCCACCATTTGAACCTGAAATGGAAGTGACGAAAGAATTGACCTCGATCACCTCCATTGGAGGAGGTCAATTTGAAGCGCTCTTTAACCTAGTGGTTAACAATGTGGGGAATGAAGGGATTAGTAATTTGGTCATTACAGATGATATTTCGACAACCTTCCCGGTGGGAAGTGTGGCGAGTGCCAGCTCGAGTGATGTGACTGTAGAATCTGGCTACGATGGAAGTGCGATTAATGCCGTGATTGTGAATGGTGGTTCACTAGGAGTAGGTGATTCAGTATCCATCACAGTGAGTGTGACCTTCACCCCTGATGCGGACGCTCCGTATTTGAATACCGCAAGTGCGCAAGGTGAAGGAACGCAAACAGGGCAGCCTGATTATGATGAATCAGATGATCCGACAACCTCTGACCCTGAAGACCCGACAGAAGTGAACCCTGTTTATACAAGTGGGATTGAAGTGAGGAAGTCATTGGTTGGAGCGGTGCAAGACTTGGGTGATGGCCGGTTTGTGGCGACCTTCTTAGTGGAGGTCGAAAATACCGGTAATCAGCCATTAGTGAATGTGCAGGTTGTGGATGATTTAAGCGAATTTGGAAGTAGTCAGACCGTAGTGTTGAGTTCTACGACACTAGCGACCTCATATAACCCAGTGACTGGAACTCTTTTGGTTGGGAGCGATACTCTCGCCTTTGGAGAAACGAAGTCCTTAGAGGTTGAAGTGACCTTTATCCCTGAAGCTGGGTTATCTTATACCAATGCGGTGGACGCCACTGCAGAAGGTGAATTTGACGGAGAAGAAGTGAATGATGACTCAGGCTTGCCGGTGAGTGGGGAGCCGGATTTACAACCTTCCTTAGCGTTTGAGAAACAATTGGTCACCGTAGAAGATCTTGGAGGTGGAATGTTTAAGTCGATCTTTACCTTTACCGTGACCAACGATGGGAATGAAGCGATCGACAATGTGGTGATTGTGGATCCGTTGACTGACTTCCCGAGTGGTTCATCAGTAGTGGTCACTGGAGGGTCGCTTGTGATTGGAAGCCTTGGAGTGGGCGACTCAGTGGTCCGAGGGTTTGAAGTGACCTTTACGGCTGATGAGAATGCACCGTATGAAAACCAGGCGACTGCGTTTGGGACAGGCAATGCTGGAGGAGGATCTGTGAGTGAGGAATCAGATGATCCGGCGACCCCTGAAGAAGATGATCCAACAGTGACGAACCCTCCGTTTGCGCCTGCTTTAGTTTTGAGCAAAATGGCAGAGGGCATTGTTGATTTAGGTGATGGCCAATTTGTGGCTCGCTTTACCATTGGAATAGAAAATGCGGGGAATGAGCCATTGGTCGGAATTGAAGTGTTGGATGACCTGAGTGGCTTTCCAGTGGGAACAACAGCGACCATCGTATCGAGCACGGGAATCCTTGCCAATGGATCGTATGATGGAAGCAATCCATTAGTGGAGAACGGCTCCCTTGGAGTAGGAGCGGTGGCGAGTGTGACCATAGACGTCACCTTTGTGCCGATGTCTGCAGGACCAGTGTTCAATGATGTGATTGGATCTGGAGAAGGAGAGTATAGCGGTGGAGATGCTGGAGTGAATGACCCAGACCCTGTGCCAGTGACCCCACCATTACAGCCTGGTGTTGATTTTGATAAGACCGGAGTCGGAGTCGTCCATATTGGAGGAGGCGTGTTTGAAGCTTCGTATCTGTTGCGAGTTGAAAATACGGGGAATGAACCGTTGACTGGAATCTCAATCGTGGATCCGTTAGATGGGTTCCCATCTGGGTCCACCCTCTTGGGTGATCCATTGCCAACAGGATTGTCGTTAGCCATTGGAGAAGTGGTGACCTATTCCATCCAAGTCCGTTTTACTCCGGATAGCGATTTGGCTTACTTCAACCAAGCTGAATTGACGGGAACGGGAGGAACAAGTGGAGAGCCGCTTGAGGATATCTCTGATGACCCGATGACGCCTGCGGAAGATGATCCAACTCGTGCCAAACCGGAACTGACTCAAGCGATTATCGTGGACAAAGCATTAACTGGATCTGAATCTCTAGGAGACAATCGATTCCGTGCAGACTATCAGATTACGGTATCGAATGCCGGGAATCAGGCGATCAATGGGGTTCAGGTGGTTGATAATTTGAGTGGATTTAGTCCGGTGGAAACCGTGACACTGAGTTCAGCCCAACTCAGCACTTCATACAATGCCGTGACTGGAGAGTTGTTGACCGGAACTGACAACTTGGCAGTCGATGAGAGTAAAACGCTGACCTTATCTGTGACCTTTGTGAGGACAAGAGATGGAGCGTATTTGAATTCGGCAACAGCAACGGGTGAGGGAGCGTTGACTTCAGTTGATGTTGATGATGAGACCAATGAGCCAGTGAGCTATGAACCTGAGAACCAGAAGTCTGGAAGCTATGATGACTTTCTTGCGGACAATGGTTTGAGCGGAAATAATGATGATGGAGATCTTTACGGAACCATTTTTGAGTATGCGACCTGCCTTGATCCAACGAGTGGGGAAAACAAGAAAGCGTTCTGTTTAGAATACAATCCGGTGACCGGAGGGTTTGATGCGAGCTTCCTACGTCGTGAAGGAGGGTTGGCAGATGTGACTTATACCTTAGAAGGAATTGACGACCTTCGGTTGTCCCCAGGTGGCTGGAATGATCTTGGGCTAACCCCTTCGGTCATGCCTTCGGGAGCGGAATTATTGGACTCAGAGCGTGTGACCTATGCCAATGTGCCGACGAGGTTTGTGAGGTTGAAAGTTGAGGTAGGAGGAGTGGCGCAATACTCTCAGGTCTTTGGCTCAAGTGAGAAACAATTGAATGGAGAGTGTCAGAGTTACAGTGATCCGTTCTTAGCGAAGGAGTGCTACTCAGGAACAGTGAGTTTCCAGTCAGGGAACGTCATTGGGTTGAGTTCGCCACTGCCAAATTTGGCGGGTGCAGTGACCTATGTTGAGATGCTCAGTGGAACCTATGAAGGGCATCGTTTTGAGATTGATGAAGCGGCTTCGACCGTCGGCAACTTGGTGCTCGTTCCTGGTGATGGGTTAAATACCTTGGATCCGATTCCGACCGATCTGAATGGAATGGTGGCAGTGCGTGAGCATCGAACCTTGAGAGATATGGCACCGCCACAGTTCTTCTTGGCAGACAACGATCCAACGATTGGAGACGATGATAGTCGAGCGCTCCTCTATCGAAATGGGTCATTTAGGACCTACTTTGTGAAGAGTGGAACTCCTTCGTATTGGACAGAATTGGGTGATCCAACGGCAGCAGATGCCGGTGATGAAATCATTGATCCATGTTTAGGGATCTTCCTGCATCACAAGTCTGGTCCGATCAGTTTCCCGACAGCTGGAGTGGTGAGGCAGTGGGATGTGGCCTGCCCGTTAGCGTCTGGCTATAACTTGATTGGGTCGGTGTATCCATTGGATGAATCACCGATTGACCGTGATATGCTCAATGGATTTACTGGAGGAGTTGACCCTGGAACATCGGATCAGTTGCATTACTGGAGAGGAGATTTGGGGACTGGAAACGAAGGGTATGATTCGCATTTTTATGCGAAAATGCCGGCAGCAGGATTGGACCAATGGGTGGTGCAGCAGAACCCTGCCCTTACAAGTCAGAATAATGACCGAATCTTTCTCGAGAATCGTGCGGTGTTTTATGATAAGATCAGCCCGCAGGATTGGATGCGTCCGTTGAGTTGGACACCGTAGAGAATGGATTTGGATGAATGAATTAAACAATTGAGCTGTTAGTCAGATGAAAAAAGGAATCAGTTTCGCGTTCATATCAGGATTCGTCTTGAATGGGGGAGCCTTTGGAGCGGTGACCATCAATTGGGGGAGTTTTTTGGCTGACGAATTTTCGTTGGTGGACAATGCGGGAGTTCCGATCTCTTCCCCACCATTCCAATTTGAGTTTGGATATTTTTCGGGAGGTCAACCGACCGGTATTCCATCGACGTGGAGGTCACAGTGGCAGATTTTAGATGTGTCGACGTATAATCAGCCGTTGGGGTTTTTTAGTAGTAGTGTGGTGGTGTCGGGCTCGGCCCTTGGGCAACAGGCGATGGTGTGGATCCATAATGGGAATGTGACGGGGGGAGTGGATGGAGATTGGGCAATTATCACTTCGAATGACTGGGTGATTCCACCGGAAGAGGAATCGCACCGAAATCCGGTGTTGGATTTTCGATTGAGCCGAGAGAGTGATGATCCTGATCAGAACTTCTTTGTGGCGGATGAAGTGATTTGGGGGCAGCTGGAAGATGAGGAAGGGGGAGGGGAGAATACGGAGGATAAGCCAGGGGAATCGATTTTGCAGACCTATATTGTTCCGGAGCCATCCGGGGCCTTACTGATCATCGTGGGCGCACTACTCGGCGTGGGACGGAGGAAAAGATGAGGCTTAGGTTGAGGGTATTTGTGGGAGTGGTAGTGGTTTTTTTTGGCTTTGGGGTCTCGGCCACTGAAGTAACCGTTAATTGGCGTTCAAAAATGTTGGTGAACGACGGGATTATTGATGGGGCGAGGGTTGAGTTGGGGACGTTTGGGAGTTTTGTACCAACACGGGACAATGTGGGTGAGTGGCATGAGCATTGGCAAGTTGCCGATCAGACTAACTACTTAGGATCCAACGGTTTATTTGCCTCGACTTTTGACTTAGACCAAAATTTGGAGGGAGGGGTTTATATGTGGCTGGCTGATTTTGAAGGGAATTGGATTCTATTGACCAATGTCGGTTGGGTGTGGCCAGACGTGAATTCAGGGCTTCCGTTACCTAAGGATTATTTCACAACAGACGGGATGACGGTGGCGGTTGTTGGATCGATCAATCAGACATCATCGGTCGATCATTTGGGGACTGAGATGTTTGAGGCGCCTGGGCCGAGTGGAATCTTCCAGATGTGGTTAGAGCATCATGGGCTTGCCAACGGAGGTGGGGATCCTGATGGAGATGGGTGGTCAAATTTTGATGAATTTGTGAGGGGAGGTGATCCCAATGTTGTTGGAAATTTGAACTGTGTGGAGATTGAGGTGGGAAATGAGGTCGTTGTAAGATTGCAGGGTGGGATCCATCCACAGGTCAGAGTTGAGGTTGAGGAGAGCTCTGATCTAGAGAGCTGGAGTGTGGGAAGTTTTGAGGTGGACAGTCGGAGTCCTGATTTGGTGTTGAGTGGTCCAAGGGTTGGAGCAAAAAGGTTTTATCGGGTTTGCTTTACGCTCTTTGGGGATGGTTCTTAAGGGGGGGCGTGCTACCCTTTGGTGATCTTTGTGATGACTCCGTTGACGATTTCAAAGTTGAGACGGTTCGGTTTGAAATCCATGGTAACGAATTGTGATTCCCCATCGATTTTAGTGATGCGCCATTTGGCGCCTTCTTTTTTGGCTTTGTCCTTTGCTTGGTCAATGGTTAGCCCAATGTAGGGATTCTTCATTTTTGAGGATTTTTCTT
>JAHDGN010000440.1 GCA_020627645.1 Akkermansiaceae bacterium | reverse complement strand
CCAAACCCCTCCCCCATCGGCACCTCCCAGCCCCCAGCACCCTCCACCACCACCATATCAACTCTCTCCTCCCTTTCCCTGATTTTTCCCACCATTTCAGCCAACTCCAACCCTCCCCCTTCAATCCGCCCTGCTACCAATGGCGCCACCGGAGTCCTAAACCAATATGGGTTCACCTCATCTAAGGTCACCACCCCCCCACTCGCCTCCCACAAGCGCTCAGCATCGTCACGAACTCCACTTAACACCGGCTTCATCCCCAATGCCTCAACGCCCGACTTCCTGAGTTCCTCCAACATCAAACCCGACACCCACGTCTTCCCAATCCCCGTATCAGTCCCAGTCACCAACACACCCCGCCCATCAAACCACCTCATTTCTTAAGCTCTACCTTCTCCGCTTTGGAAATTCTCACCTCCCGATCAATCAGATGCCAAATCGCGATCGCCAGAACCATCGACACCATCTTCGCCATCCAATTCCTCAGGAACCACTTCTTCAACATGTTCTCCATAATCTTTTAATAAAACCTCTCTCAACTTATCCCGAAATTCCTCCTCAGACAAATGCCTCGAAATCTCCCCATCAACCACCACCGAAATCGACCCCGTTTCCTCACTCACCACAATCGCAATGGCGTCCGCCTCCTCACTAATCCCAAAACCCGCCCGATGACGTAACCCTAATGATCGATCCGATAATTCCTTCTCACTCACCGGAAAAATACAAGCCGCCGTCGCAATCCGCTCATTTTTCAAAACCACCCCTCCATCATGCAAAGCCGTCTTAGGATGAAAAATCGTCATCACCAATTCAGACGAAAACACCGCATCCAACCCCACTCCAGTCTTCTCATAATCCTCCAACTTCACCCCCCTCTCAATCGCAAACAACGCCCCAAACCTCTTCTTCGACAACCGCACCACCGCCTCCACGAAACGATCCAAAAACTCCTTCTGCTTCTTCGTCTCAAACAACAACCAATCACCACTCGCTAACCTCGCCACCCCATTCCGCAACTCTGGCTGGAAGATCACCAAAAACGCAAAAACCAAAAACACCGTTCCCACCTTCAAAATCCATCCCACCACCCGCAAATCCAACCAATTCGCCAACAAAATCAAACACACCATCACCATCACCATCCCCACGACCACCCCACCAATCCGCGTCCCTCTCACCACCCGATACCCCTGATAGAGGACGAACCACAACAACAAGACCTCAAAAAGAGTTCCAACAAATCCCCAAAACATCAGAACAAAGGACAACACGTCGCCAACACCATACCTAATCGAAGTTAAATATCAACTCTGAAGGAACGACCACATCCGAACGAAAGACCCACCCTATCTTCCCATCAATTTTTTCACCACCTCAGGCGTTACTTGAAATCGAAGAGACCCACTCTTCTTTGGCTTCACTCCAGCCGCAGCCTGCTTCTCATCAATCTGATACTCCGCCACCTTAATCGGCTTCACCCCCCTCACCTGCGACATCAAATACACCCTCACGGTCAGAGCCGAATTCGGCTTTCCACCCGGAATATCCCGAATCGTATACTTCAACTCGTTCACCCCATCCCGAGCCCCTCCCAGAATCACATCAGACCTCTTCTCGTTCTGAAATAAATGATCCGACTTCCCATTCACCACCGCCCTGACCTCACGTCCCGGAGCAAACACATAAGTCTTCGCAATATACTTCACCGGCTTATCCACCACTACCTTCGGCCTCTCCACCTTCCCATTTGGATGAAAATCCTTCGCATCAAAATAACTTAAATCTCCTCCGTCCAACTGCTTCCTCACCTCCGGTAACACATCCAGCTTCACAAATTCACCCCCGTGGAATTTCCAACCCGTTCCCTCTCTCACATAAGAAATCACCCACACATCATTCGTCTTCGGGGGCGTCCCCAAACCAAAATCAACCTTCCCATAATAGATCGCCTTCGCCGTATTTCTCAAAACTCGCACTCGCATTGCCTTCAACCGACGAATATCAGGCGGGCTCCCCGGCATCCCAAACACCCCCTGCGGAAACCGCCTCCGCTCACTCCACAAACGATTCCGAACATCAATTTGCTTCGTCTTCGAAGAAAATTTCGTCCATCCATGGGCATCTTTCTCGATCATCGCCGCACGCCATCCCAAATAAACCCGTTTCAACTCCTCAACCAACAAAGCATCTTTATTCCTCGCCCCTCCCTGCCCCATCACCCCAGCCGTCAACACAACTATCAAACCAAAAACCAACCGTTTCATAGAGAAACGATGGACAATCCATTCCCCATTTGAAACACCTTTTTCCACACATCCCCCACACACAAAAAAATCTCATCAATGGAGCCACTTCCTAAAACCCTCATGATCGGCGAACAACGCGACCGCGAACTCCTCGCCGCCGCCACCTCCTACGCCTACAAACAAACTCCCGCTGGAGACCTCAACGCCCACTTTTTCTTCCCCCCCGACTTCGACTACAAAAACGACCGTCGCCCCACCATCATCTTCTTCCACGGCGGGCGTTGGGACCTCTCCGCCCCCACCCAGTTCATCCCCCATTGCCACCACTTCGCCGCCCGTGGAATGGTCGCAATCACCGCCGAATACCGTAATTCCGCTCTCCATAATGGCTCACCCGTCGATGCCATCGAAGACGCCAAAGCTGCCCTCATCTTCCTCAAACACCACTCCGCCAACCTAGGACTGAACCCAGACCAAATCATCGCCTCCGGAGCAGCAGCCGGTGCCAACGCCGCCCTCTGCACCGCTCTCCACCCCCCATCACAACCCGAAGCACCCTCAG
>JAHDGN010000026.1:11176-17713 GCA_020627645.1 Akkermansiaceae bacterium | reverse complement strand
GTCTAGGGGGAAAGTGTTGAGATGGCGGCAATATACTTGGTGAAAATGGGAATCAACTCTCTATCTTGTGTTCTGAGTCTTATATAGCCCGCCGAGAACCCCTTTTTTGGGTTTCTCAGAACTATCGTGTGAATATTTGATCGATGCCCTACTCATCTAAAACAACAACAACTCGATAGAAGCGTCTGGCTGTCGGGCTTGTTGGAATGCTCACGGAAACTTGTTCTAGATCGGTGCCTGCGATTGTTGTGGTTTCTTCTGTTGTGGAGGGTAATGTGCTCCAGCTGCTCCCGGAAAGATCGTCCGAAGATTCAACGGTGTAGCTGAGTGCTCTCTCGGTGGCATTGGTTCGTCTGAGGTAGCTCAAATTGCCTCCAGTTGGGGATGTCTCGAAGGTGGGAAGGATTAATTCTCCACTTGGGAGAAAAGTCGAAGTTGTTGTAGGGTCTCCTCCAAAAGCATATTCGAGGAGATTGTTGATTCCATCCCCGTCGTCATCCCCGTCAATCGTTCGATCTATCAAGCCCCCTGTAAACAAAGCAAAACTGGGTAAGAGTGGAATGGAAAATGAGTGAGTTTCGGTTCCGCTTTCATCAGACTGCACAACTACTTCAAACTCTAACATTGAGTTTGTGGGCAACGTATCCCATTCAACTTGAATCGTTTCAGATGCGGACGCTGATAGGCTTGCTTTATGGATTTCGTTTGAGGTTGAGGTCACTAATCCAGGGAGGTAGCCCGAGCTGGAAAAGTTAGAAGGTGATGTTGTTGCATTTTGAAGAGTTAGTGAAATATTTCCGGCAGCGACGGCTCCGGTATTTGTAAGACTCAGTCCGAAATTTCCTGCTTGCCCTTGTCGAAGTGTAAGAGTTCCAGGTAAGTCTAGGGTGATTGTCGTAGAGAGAGGAACGAGGGGAGATATCCGATACCCTTCATCTTGCATGAGGTTGTTCAGATCTGATTGATAAAATGGAACAAAAGCAGCGAGAGCATTTTGGGCAAGCCCTGTGTTTATGACAGCGGAATTTGTCCCGACGAGCCCTACCTCATCTCCAAAAATGATGAATGAAGGGCTGCCGGAATCTCCTCCTTGCAAAGAGGCGTCGTTCACGTTCCCCCCTGAGTTTTGATAGACCAGATTAATCATGCGGGTATTGTCAATTACGGAGCCTGATAAACTTACTCCGTTAAAGTCAGTGATAGCACCAAGGGTGGTATTCCCGGCACGTATTGTTCTTCCAAAAACAATACCTGGCCCAGCGTAGCTTGCGTCGCTTGCAAAATTGGCAACCTTCATTCTGCTGATGAACCGTGTGTCGATTGGGGTCGATAGGGTTCCTAACGTCAGGTCGGTATTGGCGCCAGCGGCATTGGTGATGATTTCTGTTCGAGAAATATCATAAGTGAGAGGGGTGCCGTCAGAGCCGAGAAAGCGAACTTGTCGCCCGACAGATGGTCTAAAGTGAGTTGCGCAAACAAAATGTTGAGGGGAAATTAGCGCAAACTGTCTCTGAGTATCTTGGACATACCATCCAATCCCGGTAAAATTGTAGGAAGAATGTATGAAAGTTGAACTTGCCACAGGGTTTGTGGGGAAACCGGTGAATCTAACGTTGTCAGCGGCGTCTCCATCTCTGAGGATAAGAGCACTCGATTGATGGGTGGAGCAAATCGCAATAAGAGTTACGATCGTCTTTTTTCGGTAGGGTAGAATTGCTTGAAGCAAGGGTTTTTGTAAGCATCTCCAGAGATAGTCTGTTTTCATAAAATTGCGTATATACCATCCCCAGACTGGTGGAATTTGAAAGGCTGAGTCAAGGATTAACGGTGTGCTGAGGCAGTATCTCGGGTTGTCAATTATTGGGGCTGTCCTGTTCCCGGTAAGTATCGATAATAGGACTCAAGTATTAGAGTGGCGAGGCAGGTTCTGTAGTGAACGGAATTTTGCCAGCCGACAGCATTCTTCCCAGCTGGTCTGAATGATCCGTCTGGGTTTTGGTTTGCCAAGACTTCATCACGAACCATGTGGTTATAGCGTTCCCACGATTCACCGCCATGATTGATCATCGCTTGCATCGCATAATAGTGGGCGTAAAGGTCTGAATCAGTCTCCCAATCTAGTTTGATATTTTTCTCTAGAAATTCACAGGCTCTACGAGAGTGACGGTTATTGACCCCTTTCCATATTTGGAAACAGAGAGCACCGACCGCGGTTGTGCCCGTTCCATTTCCTAAATATGATTTTGAAGTGTAGCCAAAAGTCCCATCGTTTGATTGTAGTTTTTTCAGATAGTTGAGACCATCCCGAACGCTTCTCTTTAGGTTCTGAAAGTCTAGTCTGGTAAATTCGCAGGCTTTCAGCGCTTGGAGTTGCCATCCGACAATTGAAGTGTCGCCTCCCCTAGAACTGTTCTCAGCATAACCATAGTCCCATCCGCCACCATTGTGTTGGTTATTGATGATTAGCTGTCCAGCCTGCATGACCGTTTGATCTAGCTGATCAAAATGTTCCCCAAATGAAAGAACACAAAGGGTGTAAGCTTCGGCCAAGGCATAGGTTGCGATCGCATGCTCATAGATCCAGTGCTTGTTGGTGAAATCGTGTCCTAGGCGGCCGTTGTTTTCGAGGGCGTGATTGACTAGAAAGGTAATCGCATTGAAGACAGTTTCACCATAGTCTTGGGATTGAGCTGTTTCGCAATGTCCTAAAAATGCAATGAGCGCAAGACCGGTCATTCCGATCGGATATTGGGAATTGGATTCCCAGGATCCATCAGCGCCCTGTGTTTCTTTTAGCCAGTCGAGTGAACGGATGACAGCTTTCTCGCAAGCGAGGTTCCCACCTCCTTTGATCAAACGGTCGATCCGCTCTTGAGGAGAACATCGTTTATTGAGTTCCTGCGGAATGGTATTGAGGGTGTTGTTTGCACTACTTCCGTTTCCGCTATCCCAGCCGTCTCCGTAATTACTCCCATCTCCAAAATAGGGAGTGGTATTTTGGACGTCAAATTCTGGGACCTGGACGGCAACCGGAGAGTGGGTCTGTGATGCGATGACTCTTGAAACATTCGTCGATGGAGCGGCTGGTTGACGTTGGATCTGAGTCTTGATTTTTTTGGTCGGAATTCGTTCATCCGGCTCGATGACTGATGAGTAGGCGATCAACTGAGGGGTAGATCTGGAAGTGCTGCTAAACGCAATCATTACTAGGATTAAGGAGAGCAAGATCATGATCAATATCGCGACCATGAGGGAGGTGATTGTTGACGATCGTTTTTGATTAATCAGTCTTCTGGTGACTGCGGGTATGGGTGGTGTGTGAAGGCTCATTTTTTCTTTTTGTTATTTAGATGAATACACAGAAAAGAAGGTTGGGTATTAGAACGATGAGGTTTTTAATTTTTGAGATGGGATGTCACATGGGAGAAGTCAGTTTTTGGTGAGCGCATTATATATTGCTGGCTTCGATTCTACTGGCTATGGTAATCGTTGCTGTTTTCGCACTAAAAAGCCCCGGGAGAGAGGTGCTCCCGAGGCTTTCGTATCAGGTTCGACCAAAGTCGTCAGACTTCTTAGTTTGGATTGTATGGAAGTGACGAATCCTGGAGGAAGATGAGAACTCTTCCGTCCTTGGTCTTCACATATCCCTTGGTATACTCGACCTTGGTCTCTTCACCCTCTTTGTTGGTGAAATAGTAGTGGCCCATCGCGATCGCTTTGTTTCCGAACATTTTGACGTTGTGGTTGTCAAAACGGACCTTCGTCCATGGTTTTAGAGCAAAGCCCTTGTCCTCTGAATATTTTGGATTTCCGGCCACAAAATAGGAGAGCGTTCCTTCTAAATCTGGCCTGAAGGGTTGGTCAGACGCGAGGGTTGGTTTGAAAAGAATTGGTCCAAGTTCAAATGCGTAAGCAGTTTTTGCTGCTTGTTCAGCCACCTCTTTAGATTTTTCTCCTGCAGCACCGATTTCAACGACCGCGTCACCCCACATTTTCTGTGCGGCCATAATATCTTCCTTAGTGATCTCATTGCCACCATTCGGAAGCGTGCCAACGTGTGGGGCAAGAGAATGACCTTTATCGTGAGAAAGTTTTGTTGCCGCGAACACAACGCCAGACACACCTACAACAAGAAGAACAATAGATTTTAGTTTCATCAATCAGAGAAATACCCAGATTTCTGAGGGTGCAACAAAATGACTCAATTTTTTTCAGGGTTGCTCTCCGTTTCTCTTTCGAATGACCTGCCTTGCGATTGTCTGGCAGGCTAACGGGGCGGTGAGAAAGACAAAGACAGCGATCAAGACGAGGAGGATCGAAGGCAGAAGGGCAAAGAAATAGATAAAAGCAGCTGCACAGAGAAGAAGAATGCCAAGAGAGCTTGCCTTTGTGGCAGCGTGGATTTTTGAGATGGCGTCTGGGAGGCGCCACAAGCCAATTGAAGCGATAAGGAAACAAAGAGCTCCGAGGAGGGAAATGGTTTCGGTGATCATGACTTTGAAATGTTGATGAATCGAGAGAGGATGACAGTTGAGAGAAAACCGAGCATGGCAACAAGCAGTCCAAAGATCAGAGGGGTTGGGTCGCCCTCGTAAATTGAGAGAAGAATACAAAGGGCAAGAACTTGAAATGACAGAATATCGATGACGATGACTCGGTCTACGGTTGTCTTGGTCACCGTCATTTTTACGAGACTGGAGAGAATCGATAGTGAAAGGATGGAAATGGCAGCATAGATTATCATTGGTTAGCCTGGGAAAAGGTTGAGAAAGCGTTCATATCTAGCCTGAATATGAGTGATTAATTTTTCTGGGTTGGTTCGCCCATAGAGAGAGTGAATCACGAGTATTTTTCCCTCATCTTTTTCATCAAGGGTGATGGTTCCAGGAGTCATGCTGATTAGATTTGCGAGAATGAGACGTTTTGTTGGGGAGTTGATTGAAATGGGAAGATTGATCACAACGGGAGCAAATTTGGGCTTTTTAGAGATGATGTCTCGTGCGATCTGGAGTGCCCCGACTGCCAGGTCAAAGAGGTAGATGAACGGAAAAGTGATGAGGATCATGGGGTTGAGTGGTGGGAACTTTGAATTGCGGCTTCGATATATTGATCTGGATTGAGCAATGAATTTGAGGCGGTTTTTGCGTATGAAAAGATTGGGCCTGCTAGAAGACCAACCGAAATGGTAGTTACCGCTAAAACAAAAGATGAACTCAATTTTGATGAGGCAACTTGAACACCTTGGGTTTTGTTTACTCCCCAGAACATGGTGCGCCAAATTTTGAGCATCGAATAGATGGTTAAGATGCCGACGATCACAATCGTAATGGAGGCAGCAGGGTGAAGTGGGTTAAGAGATGATTGGAGTAAGCCAAATTTTGCAAAGAATCCGGAGAGGGGGGGGATCCCAGCTAGTGATAGGGCAGGGACTGCAAATAGGAAGGCAAGTAAAGGTGAAGATGAAAGGATGCCTTTAGCATGTCTAAGATGAGTTGTCCCAGCGTGGTCCTGAATGAGGCCAGTCACAAGAAAGAGGTTTCCTTTCACAATGATGTGATGTGCGAGATAGAAAATTCCGGCAGTCATCGCAAGAGGGTTCAGTAGAGCGAGGGCGAGTGCCATGTAGCCAACCTGGCTGATGATATGGAAAGTGAGAATTTTACGGATATCATTCTGAGCGACTGCACCCAGGACGCCTACGACCATTGTGATGAGTGACAGCCAGAGGAGAACGTTTTGATGTGGAAAATGCCCACCTGAATTGAAGACCATCCCGAAGATCCGAAACATCGCATACAGACCAACCTTGGTCAGAAGAGCGGCAAAAATGGCGGCGATTGGAGCCGGTAGTTTTGGGTATGAAACAGGTAGCCAGAAAGCCAAAGGGATGAGAGCCGCCTTGATCCCAAATGCTCCCAGGAGGAGGGCTGCTGAACTATTGATGAGGAAAGAATGTTCAGAGGAAATGAAGCGTAGATGAAGGTCTGCAAAATTGAGGGTTCCGGTTTTTCCGTAGATTAGCCCGGTCGCAGCCAAAAAGAGCAGGGATGCAATGAGATTGAGAATGACGTATTTCCAAGTGGCAATCTTTGCACTAGTTGTCCGGAGTGAAGCCATCATGGCAAATGAGGAAAGAAGAATGACCTCGAACCAGACGTAGAGATTGAAGAGGTCGCCAGTGAGGAATGCGCCGTTCGTTCCTAAGCTTAGGGTAGCCACTAAGGGGAAGAGATGGCGACGCTTAAGAGAGTCGAGCTGACTTGTCATCGAAAAGACAAGTGAGGCAAGGATGACTAGTTGGCACACAACCAACATGAGGGCGGAAAAGGGATCAGCTACCAGAACGATGCCTGCGGGAGCTGGCCAATTTCCGATGTGCAGGGCATGAATCTGCCCGTGGTAAGTCTGCATCACAAGGATGACTGATGCGATGAGTGTGATGCCGGTTGCAACGATGACCGGAAGAATGGTTCCGCGGCGGACGAAACTCACTAGCGCTCCAACCATTGGAGCAACAATTAGGGTGGTAATGACGAT
>JAHDGN010000026.1:0-11166 GCA_020627645.1 Akkermansiaceae bacterium | reverse complement strand
AAGGCAAGGATCCCGAACCCGATGACAATTGCGGTTAGGACGAGAGCCTGGGGGAGAGGGTCTGCTAAGGTGCTCCCCTGATTTTGTTCATTGATGAGAGGAGGTGCATTGTGTTTTAGCCCGCCGGAAGTCAGGATGAGAAGGTTCACGGCCTGGCTGATTAGAATTAGGCCGATGATGAGGTCAGAGTTTTGTCCGCCTAGAAGACGAAAGATTCCAGTTCCAACAAGGACTCCAATAGTGATGGGGATTAAAAGTTCCATATGATTTAAAGGTTCGAATTTGAGTGGTGAAGATGGCGTAGAAAGTTGAGAGCAAACCCAATCACGACTAGAAAGATTCCGAGATCAAAGATGAGAGGAGTTCCGAGGTGAATGTTACCCCAGTGTAGCCAGAGTCCTGAGAGCAGAGGTTTTTGAGTTGCGAGGGGGAGGAGGGCTGCAACGATCGCTAGAGTGATGCCAACCTTGAGAGCAAGATCGCTCAGTTTTCTCAGTCTTTTGGGATTCGGTGGAGTGGGTGACATCACAAGAGGGATTCCGGCACTGGTAGCGACGAGAAGTGCTGCGATGAAACCACCACCAGGTGAGTTGTGTCCTCTTAGGAAAATCCAAGAGGCAATCATCAAGAAGAAGATCGATAGGATTTTCGATGCAGGAGCAAAAAGTGGCGAGATCGTGGTTTTGGGCAAAGGTGCGATTGATCTTGAAGCGCCCAGAGCGGCGTTTGCGCCGAGGGCTGCAATCAGAAGAACAATGATTTCTCCCAGAGTATCCAGGGCCCGGAAATCAACGAGGATCACGTTGACGACATTGGCTCCGTAAGCAAGCGGTTTGCTGTTTTCAAGATGGTAGGCGCTGATCGGGTGGTCCCACTCGAGGCTCATGGCCTTGAGGATGAGAGTGGTCGTGAGTATGGTCGCAAAGACTGATAGGGGGAGTCTTAGGGGCGATTGATTCGGCTGGCTCTTGGAAAGGTGTGCTTTGGAATTTGTTTTGAAAAGAGCACCTGCCAAGAGGAACAAAAGAAGTGTTTCAGCCATCAGCTGAGTCAGGGCAAGGTCGGGCGCACTAAACCAGAGAAAGATCAAGGCGATTAGTAGGCCGACAAATCCGAGTGATACCAGAATTGAGACAGTTTGCTTGGCAGCTGCTGCAAAGATGGAGGAAATGATAAGAAGGGGAGTGAGAACTAGAAAGATCGAATTGTCTTTGGGTAAGCTAGCGGTGAGGGAGGGCCAACTGGTTGGGTCGACTGAGACTAATGAGATAAGCCCAATTGCTAGGATAATGGTGGTGATTTGTAACGAAAGATGGGGGCGGATTTGTAGGTGTGCAACAAGTCGAGAAGTTCGCAGTAAAGAAGAGATGATGGCGGAATAGAATGTGTCGGAGAGATGGTTATCATTGTGAGTCTTGGGCTTCCGAGGAAGAAAGAAATAGAGAGCCGTTGAAATCAAGATGAGGCACAGACTCGTGATAAGAGGAGGGGTCCAACCGTGCCAAAACTTGATGCTTGGAACGGTGTGGTTAGCAAGATCGGCTCCTGCTGTCATAAGAATCTGATTAAACAAATTGTGGAATAGGCTCAGGACAAGAATTCCTGCGATTGGAATCAGTGTTGAAACAGTCAGTAGTAGAGAGGTTTGTTTGACTGGCTGGTCGTCATGCGTGTTCTTGGAGATGAGTGGGATGATGATTTTTAGGCCGAGAAGAACCGGGCCTACTAACGAGATTGCGAAGAGCGTGAAAATAGGGGGCGAAATTTCCCAGGCAGATTTCAGGAAGTATTCTTTGGCTAAGAACCCAATGAATGGAAATAGTCCGATGAGGGATGCGCTTGCGATTCCTACGACGGCGAGGAGAGATGGAGATTTTTTTGCAACTCCCTTGAGTTTGTCTAGGTCAAGAGTTCCGTGTTTTTTTTCGATGATTCCTGCGAGAAGAAACAGTGGTGCTTTGTAGAGAGCATGTGCTGACAAAAATAAACAAAATGCCAGCAGGGATAAGGGGGTTCCAATGGCTGTCAACATCGTTAGGTTGCCAAGCGCACAGAGAGTGGTGGTTGCGAGAATTGCTTTGATATTATTGGCCCAGATCCCTCTGCGGACTGCAGCGATGACCGTTAAAAATCCGGCTGACACCAGTATTGGGGTCCAAAATGGATTTTCACGAAAGATAGGGGCAAATGTCGCAAGAATGAATACACCTGCTTTTACCATGGTTGCCGAGTGAAGAAATGCCGAGATTGGGGCAGGTCCTACCATGGCGTTAGGGAGCCAAAAGTGAAAGGGCCATTGTGCCGATTTACTCAAAGCTCCGATGATGATTAATATGATTGCCACCGTCGGAATATCTGCATGAGCCATGGCTAAGAGTGAGGTGATACTTGTGGTCCCAGTTGAGAGATAGGTGATAATGAGTCCGGCAAGAAGAGCACCGCCACCAGCAAGAGTCACCAAGAGAGCCTGGGAGGCGTTGTTTCGGGCAGTTTCCTTTTGATGGTAGAATCCCACAAGAAGGAAGGAGGTGATTGAAGTTGTTTCCCAAAATAGAAATAACAGGAAGAAGTTATCAGAAAGAACAACCCCAATCATAGCGGAGGTGAAAAACCCTAAAGTGATCAGCAGAGAAGATCGTTTTTGATTCTCCGAGACATAGCCAAGGGTGAAAAGATTGATACAGAATCCTAACAGAAGAATGAGGATCGAAAACCATGCCGTGAATGGTTTTATCGCTAAACTAAAATTGAGACCTAAGGCTGGGACCCAGTCATAATTCAGGTGAATCGGGCTCGAGGAAGTGAGGTGGGTGGAGACCAGGTAGATGCCAGTGAGATAGGCTGAAGTGATGAAGAAAATTGGAGAATGTAGTTTGCTACGTTTTTCAAATGGTAAGAGGTGTAAGAGGATGGGAGTAGCCGCGGGAAAAATTAGAATGTAGAAGAGTGAAAAATTTTCCATTGCGGTTTATAGAAGGAGAAATACACGAGGTTGTATTTATGCAAAAAGTTTCGCGCTTCTATTTTGGTGAGCTCGAATTCAATTAGAGGTTTGACGGCCTTCATGTGTTGAACGAGCCCTTCTCCGTGTTAATGGAAATAGTTTCGATCAATGGAAAAAAGTTGGGGGCTACCTTTCGGCAGCCCCCATGATGGCTGGGTTATGTGGTCACCATTCCGGTGAAGTGACTTCGGTGACCCATGGTGTTGGTCTTCCGATGTCTTATATTGCTATCTGTTATGCTGGTCCGTTAAGACCGAACGTTTAGGGGGGTTAAGCGGCAAATGATGCTGAGGTTATTGAGCTTGGTTCAACGCGATATCGAAGAATCACTCCAACACCGCCTTGTTCTTCAAGGAGCGGTGAATTTTCAATGGTTTCGATCGGAACTCCTTGTCTGCTCGCCAATCGGACAAGCTGTTCGCGATCGCTATGATTCAATGTGCTATTGATGATCAGTTCATCAGCCATCCCTTCACGAAGGGCATTCGTAGAGTCATCTACGCCAAGAACCGCCATGCGGTTCATGCGGTATGCTCTAAAGAGCCTCTTCACTGCTGATTCGGATTGGGCCGCTTCGACTTTGACATAACCATTGATCACATCTTCTAGAATTGGCCCAACTCTTTGATCTGTGAAACTGGTGTGTATTTGTTCAACCACCTTCTCAGAGAGGTGCTTTGGTAAGGCTTCTTTCAGTCGTTTTACGTACCTAGCCTCCCCCACTACAATGAGGGCATTGTGTCCCTTCTTATTCATGAGATCCTCAATGATTTCAACTTTCTCACGAACAAATTTTCGACCTCGTTCAGCGGTGTGGTTGAGGTAGTGTTGGCGGGTCCATTCCCGCCCGTGTCTGATTCTAAGATCAGGTCTCTCGGTGAGGACCTCGAGTGATGTCTCGCCCAGATTCATCTCAATGATTCTTGCTGATTCTGCATTCGTCATGACTACCACAAAGCGACTGAATCGATCCTTGAGTTCGACCAGAGGAAAGATTGCGGGTCGGCTATCGACAAAGAAAGCAGTTTCAACGGGAACGTTATAGCATGTCGGAAGGAATAATCCGGGCTGGCTCGAGCGCGCAAATAGAGAGGCCCCTTTCCCTTGACAGTTTTCATTCGTCAGCCAGCGCGAGATCTGGTGCGATGACTCTTCAAATGATGAACGCAAGGTCCCCTCGAAGGTTTTCTGAGTCCTGGAGACCCAGAGATCAAAATCCTGCCTTACTTGATCAATCGGTTGCTGGAGATTGAAGTAAGCACTAATGGTAGGTTCGACTCGCTGAGGTAGGTTGGCGAGAGTCTGAATATTTCTGCGAAGTATTTGGTATTTCATAGTCTGTTAAGCTGCTTTTTCGTTTTCGGTAGAGAGCCCTAGAAGGTTGCGAAGAAACCCAAGGGATTCATTCTTCCTTTTGACAACGAGAACTGGGTGCTTCGAGTGACGGACGATTTCGGTCGTTTCACCACCAAGAAGGGCCACTGAGATTAAGTTTCGACCGTGAGAACCCATGACGATGAGGTCGGTGTCTTGTTTTGCGGCTTCCTGCAGAATCGCCGAGCTGGCGATCGGGTTTGAGACAATCGATGTTTTCCAAGTCAAGTTGGGATTCTTTTGATAGAGAAGATCTTTCAGTGACTTTTCAGCGGTTTGGTTGATGGCTGTCTTCAGAAGATCTGGCTGGAGAATGAGGGTAGCTCGGTTGGTTGTCGGGACTTTGGTGGCGTGAATTGCTCGCAGGTTGGGATCCTTTTTCGAGAGGCCAGAGAATGCAATCGCCCAGTCCAGCGTAAGGTCGCTTAGTTCCGAAAAATCAATTGATGCGAGAACCTTCTGAAAGTGGGGTTTGCGCCCTTGGGGGACAATGAGGACACCTGATGGGCTTTTTCTAGCGATTCTTTCCGCGAAGGATTTTGACTCACGATCGGAGGTTGGAATGATCACTAGATCATAAATTCCTCCGGAGAGGAGGTTGAGTATGGTTTGGAGAGGGGGGCCTGTTTTAATCATGCATCGTACGGGCTCGCAAGCAAGAGGGACTCGGGCTTGCTCTTCGAGAAGGGCAAGTTCCTGCGAGATGAATTCTTTTTCGTCGATATTTCCTGGGTATTCCGCTAGGAACGACTCTTCGGGAAAACGAAGGATTTCGATGAGGTCGGGTTCAGCTCTCTCGGAGATGGTTTTGCACCACTTAAGAAGATTTTCGCGAGTGTCATCGTCGGGGCAGAGGGCAAGGATGCGTTTGAATCTCTTCATACAAAGAGCAATACATCCATTCGGGAACGTGCTAGTTGTTTTTGGAGGATTGTTGAGTGGGGAATGACGTTTGTTTGATCAGGGGGAATGAGAGAGTGATTGTGGTTCCGGAACCTGGTTGGCTTTCGGCGGAAACGGTTCCTCCATGGGCTTCCGCGATCCCTTTGACGAGAGATAGTCCGAGTCCCATTCCTGGGGTGTTTCGACTCGAGTCAGCGCGATAGAGCCGATCCCAAATGTGATTGAGATGCTGTGGAGGAATTCCAATTCCTTGATCGATGACCGAAAACTGAAGAGTAGAGTTGTCGTGGGTAGACGAAAGAGTCACGTGGGATCCTTCAGGGCTATATTTAATGGCGTTGTCGAGAAGGTTAGCGAGTGCTTGAGCAATGCGTGTTCGATCTAAAAGAGCAGTTGTGTTTTTAACACAGGAAATTGAAAGAGAGATTTGTTTATCATCGGCGACCAGTTCGTAAATCTCTGAAACATCCTCAAGGAGGTTGTGGATGTTAACGGGCTCCCGTTTTAGTCGAATCGCACCGGCTTCAGCTTCGGCCACATTCATCAATACGTTCAAAAGTTGTTCAATGTATTCGATTTCTTCAGCGCAGTCTGATAGAGCAGACTTGACCTCTTCTGGGGACCTTTTGGGGGATAGTCCATGTTCTGCGGTGTTTTTGATTCGGTTGAGTGGAGTGCGAATATCGTGGGCGACATGGTCTAGTGACTCTTGCATGCCGGTAATTAGTTTTCTGTTTTTTCTCAGTAGCCGATTGAAAAGTGTGACCAGTGAATTGAGTTCATTTCCCTTCTTGTCTGCGGAGGCTTCTTTTTTGAGATCCCCACTTTCCAAGATATCAGTCGTGGTTTTGATCAGTCTTCTAATCGGGAGAAAAAGGCGATAGGTGAGAAGTGTGCCCCCAACAATTGCTAGTAACGATCCGGGTAGGAATAGAAGAAGAAATGAGTAGCGAAACTTGCGCAGAGTTTCGTCAATGCCAGCGGAATTTTTTCCGGCCTGGAGGACAAGGTTATTTTCGCCGACAGGAACAGATGCGACGGTCCATTTTTGTCCAGCTATCGTTATGTTTGATCCTTCGATCAGGGTGTCAAACTGATGAAAGTCGTCTGAGGGGATCAGTTTTTGATCGAGATTCGTAATGTTGACATAGTCAATCCCGGTTCCATTGACATGGACAAAAATGACATCGTCGGGATCGACGACTTGTTGGTTGAGTCGGTTTTCTAGTGACGCTAAGTCACCTTTTTGAAACCAGGCTTTGTATTCGAGGGCTTTATTGCGAACGTAGCGGAGTTCTTTTTCTTGAAGTGCCTTAGAGATCGAGAAGTATGCAATTACGAAGAGTCCGGTTGATAGAAGACCGAAAAAGGTAAAAAAGTAGAGAGCGAGTTTGAGCGAAGAGAAGTATCCTGCTTGATCTTTCTTTTTTAGAGAGTCCATCGGTTATCGCACTTCGAGGATATACCCCATTCCTCGCACCGTATGGAGGAGTTTTTCAGAATAACCCTTATCAATCTTATTGCGCAGACGGCAGACAAGGACATCGACCACATTGGTTTGGGGGTCGAAGTTGTATTCATAGACGTTTTCAAGGATGGATGTTTTTGATACGATGCGTCCTTTGTTACGGAGTAGATATTCGAGCAAGGTGAATTCCTTAGCTCGTAATTTGATTTCTTGATTGGCCCTGGTTGCGATCCGTTTCCAGGCGTTGAGTTCTAAATCGGCTATTTTTAGAGTATCAGAATTTTTTTCATCAGGATTGCTAGATTTTCGGTGACGACGAACCAGAGCTTGAACACGGGCTAGGAGTTCAGAGAAGGCAAAGGGCTTTACCAGATAGTCATCGCCACCGGTTTCTAGCCCATCAATCCGGTCTGAGACTGAGCGTTTGGCGCTGAGAATCAGGACTGGTGTGCCCACATTGTTTTCTCTCATTGCTCGAATGATGCTTAGCCCGTCAATGCCTGGAAGCATGAGGTCGATAATGGCGGTGTCGTAGTCTTGGGTTAAGGCAAGATCAGCACCAGAACTTCCGTCATTGCAGATATCGACGACAAGTCCAGCTTCTCGGAGGCCGCGAGCAATGAAGGAGGCTGTTTTTTGATCGTCTTCAATTACCAAGACCTTCATGAGGGTGCAGGGTAACTGCTGATCAGATTTGAGCAAGTTCTGGGAAAGAGTTTCCGTTGTCATCAATTAAGGTCTACGCAGCCTGGTCTTCGGTTGGCGCTGAGTGGGTAGGCTGATTCTGCATATTTTTGAGAATGAGCTGGAGGTTGCTAATGGCTATTTTCTCGATCTGTCTGATCCGCTCGCGACTAAGCCCATGGTCTCGGGCGATCGCCTGGAGGGTCATGGGTTCAGAACCATCAAGCCCAAAACGTTTGATAATCACGGCCCTCTCACGCTCGGTGAGATAGTCCATTGCGGGAACCAAATTTTGGAAAGCATTCTTTTGATCAATGAGATCTATTTGAGAAGGTTCATCCTCATCGTAAATCCGGGAGTGCCAGTTTAGATCTGAATCTTCTCCTGGAATTGGTGAATCTAGGTAGATCGTTGTTTGTTTTGCCGCTTCGGTTTGCTTGATCTGCTTGATTGAAAGACCACTCATTTCGGCCAAGTCTTCCAGAGCTACCGCTTCGTTTTCAGTATGCTCCTCTGCTTTCCGGAGCTTGCTCATCTTCTCGAGCATGTGCACGGGGATGCGGACAGTTCGAGTCTGTTGACCGATCGCACGGAGAATTGTTTGTTTGATCCAGTAGGCGGCATAAGTGCTGAACTTCGTGCCAATGGTTGGATCAAATTTGTCGACGGCCTTTATCAAGCCGATGTTTCCTTCGGAGATTAGGTCTTCAATAGGCAACCCGCAATTTTCATATTTTCTTGCGATTTTCATCACTAGGCGGAGGTTGCCTTCGATCATCTGGTTCCGCGATTTTTCGTCGCCGGCAACGATTCGATGTGCAAGGCTTTCGTGGTCTTTTGGCAACACGCGATTGATGGATTTGATGTCTGCGTAGTATTTGTCAACAAGGGTGTTTTTCATTACAGCTCCACTTTCGCTCATCAAGATTACCAAAATGATTCGGGGAGATTACGGTTTTGTAATGATTCCGTCATGAAGGGGTAAGGCTTGCAGGGCAATCTCTTCATCGATGAAAAAAATGACTTTTCTTTCGTTGGCTTCGTTGAGTTTCACTGCCATTTCAGTCAGTCTGGGTAAAGCCCCGACACCGGTATTTGCCATTGATGAAACTCCTCCTGTGCGGGCGGGTGCTCTGGGTGGATACGCTCAAGTTGTTGAAAAGGTGAGTCCGAGTGTGGTGAGTATTACGACCATCAAAAATGTTCGAGCCCCCCAGATGAGGGCCTACGAATTTCGTGACCCGTTTACCGGTCAGCTGTTCCAGCGTCGCCAGATGGTTCCAGGTGATGTGGTGCCTCAACCTCATGGAAATGGTTCGGGAGTTGTTCTTTCGGCGGATGGCTACGTTGTGACCAATGCGCATGTTGTTGGAAAAGCCGATGGCATTAAGGTTGCGATTGGTGAGGATGATCTCTTCGATGCGACCTTGGTGGGGAAAGATCTCGCAACTGATGTGGCGGTTTTGAAAATTGATGCTTCTGGTTTGAATCCGATTGAGTTTGGGGCGAGCAACAAACTTTTGCCGGGAGACTTTGTTTTGGCACTGGGTAGTCCATTTGGGCTCCCCCAGACGGTGACTTCAGGAATTGTCAGTGGTTTGGGGCGAACGGATCTCGGTATCACTGGGGCTTCTGGGTATGAGGATTTCATTCAAACTGATGCCTCCATTAATCCGGGGAACTCGGGCGGGGCGTTGGTTGACAACCGTGGGCGAATGGTCGGGATGAACACTGCGATCTTTTCAAGAAGTGGGGGAAGCCTAGGGATCGGTTTTGCCATCCCAAGCGAGTTAGTCGTTAGCGTTGCTGAGCAACTGATCCGCTATGGTGAAGTTCGTCGTGGGTTGTTGGGAGTGGCGTTAGGTGATTTGACTCAGGATCTTGCAAAGGCTCTCCGTGTTGATGGGCAGGGAGCATTGGTCCATGAAGTGGTGGAAGGGTCTGCGGCAGAGACTTATGGGGTCAAACCAGGGGATGTGATTTATCAGTTCAATAGTCGACCCGTTGGTGGGGCGTCAAAGTTGAGAGTTATGGCTGGAGTGCTTAGTCCGGGTCAACCCTTCAAGATTGAGCTGATTAGGGAGGGGGAAAAGGTTGTTGTAGAGGGAAAAATGGGGCCAGCAGATTTAGTTCCGGGAGCTGATTTACTAAGTCGCATCTTTCAGGGGGCGACGCTTCAAGATATGAGTGCATCCGGAGTGAATGGATCTCGGAAGAGGGGTCTTCAACAAGGAATTTTGATTGATTCGGTTGAGCCTGGTTCAAAAGCGGCTCGATATGGGTTGAGGTCGGGTGAGGTGATTGTTGAAGTTGGCCGGGTAGAGGTCAATAACCTCTTTGAACTTGAAGCCCGAATCCAGGAGCTCCTTTTGGAGAAAGGTTCTGAGCTGATTTTGTTGCGAGTGCGGTCGCAGAATGCATCCAGGCTGATTGCTCTTAAGTTGGGTTAGATGTCTCTTGAGGGTCTATTTTCAGACTCCCTTTAAGAAGCGACCTCTTTCGAGGAACGATGTTGCCAGGGTGACTGAACAGATCAAACAATCTAGCCGGTGCTCGCCCTGGCATTATTTGCAGGTCTCAATTTGTGTGTATTGATCTTACTAGACACGGGAAACCTATGAACAAACAAAAACAATTGGAAGTCGGGCAGGTTGTCCATGGACAGCTGCGAAAGCTTTGTGAGTTGAAAATACAGATCGAAAAGGGACTTCTGACAATACAGGGTGATACTTCTCGTATTGCCAAGAACCTCAATGATCTTACTGGAAATTCAAATTTGGAGCTAAACGATCAAATCCGGTTGCTATCTCAAGTTTCTCAAAATTTCGATAAGAGCTTAGCTGAAGTTCAAAATGGCCTAGACGAAGCAATCATTGAAGGGGCGAGACTAGCTACTCAATTTCCTGAGCGCGCTCTGCCAGAAAAAGAAGGCGCCAATCCGGATTCAAAGGAGCAATTGTCACCAGCGGAGGCTGCTCAAATAAGACACGACGAACCCATTACTTTGAAAGGCATCTTGCGCTCGCTTTTGATGGCGAATGAGCCTGCTCAACGGGCTGACCATCGATGAGGTGAAATTTTTTGTCAGCGAAGATTTTGATTTTTGATGACGATTCAAGGAGTTGTTAGAGATTGTTCTTTGATTGCTGTGGTGAAGTTCTAATTGCGGATGATGAAAGTGGGGGTATGTGTTAAACAGGAGGTTAGGCGAAATATTTTAATTGATGGAATGAATTCGAGCGTTCGTCCCTCTCATTGGAGAAAGAAAAGTAAGTTGTAGAAAATTAAAATTATGAAGGAGGAAACAAATATTGGACAGGATCTCAGAGATCATGTGGTGACGGCCTTGTCATTGAAGGAAGAGGTGGAGAGAGAGTTGGGGAGGATTGGAGGAGACCTTTCGTTGGTGGTTCGGAATTTGAGTGACCTTGCCGACAATTCGGATGAGGAGTTGGGACGTCAGATTAAGACCTTGTGTGGAATTACGCAGGATTTGAGGGGGGAGTTGGCCGTGGTGGAGGGGCAGCTTAATCAGGTGGTGAGTGAGGGGCGAGAACTTGCGGCTCGTTTTCCTGGTCATATTCTAGATCGTCAGAAACGTGCTGAGAAGACAGTTCAGCCGGAGGAGTTGATTACACCAGCGGAGGCTGGGCGGATGAGGCATGATGAGCCGATTACTTTGGATCTTCAGCAGAATCTGTGGGTAGGTTTGGGCTCGGGGAGGTCTCCTAGT
>JAHDGN010000439.1 GCA_020627645.1 Akkermansiaceae bacterium | reverse complement strand
CATACAACGGCACACCATAGTTACCGCAAGCAACACAACTCCGACCAGTCCCCTCAACCAACTCCCGAACCAATTCCGTCGTTGTCGTCTTACCATTCGTTCCCGTAATCCCAACCACCTCCCCATTGTAACAGCGCCAAGCCAACTCAACCTCTCCCCAAAGTTCACCACTTCCCTCGACAAACGCCTGAACAAATTCTCCCCCAGTCTCGATTCCGGGACTAACCACAACCAAATCAACGTTCACTGCCCGACCAGACTCCACCGTCGCAACCACTGCACCTTCCGCTTCCCTCGAATCATAGATCGTCACCTCAGCACCACACCGCATCGCAAGACGGGCGGCCGCTCGGCCGCTACGCCCCGCCCCTAAAACGGCGACTGATTTTCCAGTGAGATCTAACATTTTCACATTTTCTTTAGATAACTTTCAATAAAGCGACTCCTCCCATCGCACAAAGCAACGACAACATCCAAAATCGAAGAATCACCTGATTTTCATGCCATCCCTTCAACTCAAAATGATGATGAATAGGCGCCATTTTAAAGATTCTCTTCTTCCGTAACTTAAAACTCCCAACCTGCAAAATCACCGACATCGACTCCATGACATAAACGAAACCAATCACCACCAACAACAACTCCTGCTTAGCACAAATCGCAGTCATCCCAATTGCCCCTCCAATCGCCAATGACCCCGTATCCCCCATGAAAACCTTCGCCGGATGACAATTGAACCAAAGAAAGCCCAAACAAGCTCCCACCAACGCCATCATCACCACCGCCAACTCACCCAACATCGGGTGATACATCAAATGCAAATACTCCGAACTCAAGACATTGCCACCCAAATAACAAACGATCGCAAAAGCCAAAGCCACTGTAATTGTCACTCCTGTCGCCAACCCGTCCAAACCATCCGTCAAATTCACCCCATTCGACGTCCCCATCAAAATCGCCATAAAGGCCGGGATCGCCAAAATCCCCAAAGGAATCAAAAAGGTAAATAACGGAAAACCAAAACTCGTCACCGGAGCATCCACCGCACCCTTGTCAGTCGAATAAAAGACGTACTGGTTTGTCTCTGGATGAAAATACAAAAACAACCCAGCCGCTAAACCCACTCCCGCTTGCCACACCAATTTCACCTTACTGCTCACCCCATCCGAGTTCTTCTTTGCCACCTTTGTGTAGTCATCCAAAAACCCTAAGACACCAAGTGCCAAAGTGACCAAAGTGACCAGAGCCACAAATGGATTGAGAACCTCTCCACAAATCACCACCGCCACCATCATAGTCCCAAGAATCATAATCCCTCCCATCGTAGGAGTCCCAGCCTTACCTCCATGCAATTCAGCCAACTTGTGCACTTCTTCCGCCGTCCTCAAAGGCTGCCCCACCTTCAACGAGATCAACTTACGAATCACTCGCTCGCCTAAATACAAGCTAAGAAGAAACGCAATCAATGTCGCTAAACCAGCTCTCACCGTCAACGACTCCAACATTCTCAAAAACGAAAAGGCATCTGCCCAGCCTGCACCGGCTTCATTCGCTTGATTCCAGATACGATAGATCCAATATAACATGTTTATTCGGGGAAGGCGCTATTCATAATCCGCTCCATGGCAGCCATCCGGCTACCCTTGAAGAGAACCCTCTCTCCTGAAGCAGTATTCTGAGAAAGCCACGCCGCTGCTCTCTCACGATCTTCAAAATGGTTTTCAGCTCCATAGGCATCCGCCTCAGGACCTGCCGTCACAAGTCTCAACCCCAATTCCTCCGCCCGCTTTCCAATTCTTGGATACGCCTCACCTGCATGGCCCCCCAACTCCGCCATCATCCCCAAAACCGCCGTCCTTCTCTCTTCACCAGGCAACGCTGCCAAGGTCTCTAATCCCGCGATCACAGACTCCGGATTCGCATTATAAGTATCATCTATCACCTGCACCCCCCCACTCTCATACTGCCGCAATCTCCCACTCGTTAAGACGGCCTGCTCCAAACCTTTTCCAATCTCATCCACCGTCATCCCCAATTCATGCCCCGCCGCCGCAGCCAACAAAGCATTACTCAACATATGCTCACCAGCCACCGCAATCGAAGTCCTCACACTTCCCCTCAATCACCAAATCAAAATCCGTCCCGCTCACCCCAGCCATTACATTCTCCGCAGTCACACCCTCCCGACCGACCGCCACGACTCTCCCTTTCGTTGACGCTCTGTAGTCATCCAGATAATCACAGCTTGAAGGAACCAGTAAAACTCCATCCTCATCCAACGCTCGAGCCAAGGTCCCCTTTTCTTCCGCAATCGCATCACGACTCCCCAAGTGCTCAATATGAGCCGTTCCTACATTCGTAATGATGCTTAAGTTCGGCCTTCCAATCTCACACAGTGGAGCTAGCTCCCCAGCATGATTCATCCCCATCTCAAAAACCCCCACCTCATCCGCCTCACCAGTCGCCAAAACAGTCAAGGGCAACCCAATATGATTATTCAAATTCCCAAGAGTCGCATTGACGCCGTACTTCACCGACAACACACTCTTTGTGAAATCTTTGGTCGACGTCTTACCATTCGAACCACTAATCGCAACCACTGGAATCCCCAACTCCGCTCGATACCACTTCGCCAATCGCTGCAGCCCCATCAAGACATCATCCACCAAAATCGCCGGAACTCCCTCAGGCACATTGGTCACATCCTGAACAACCAAAGCGCCCGCCCCTCCTTCGACTGCCTGGTCCAAAAAATCATGGGCATCAAAAATTTCCCCCCTCACCGCAAAGAACAACGCCCCCCTTTTCAATTGGCGAGTATCGGTCCCAACCCCCGA
>JAHDGN010000438.1 GCA_020627645.1 Akkermansiaceae bacterium | reverse complement strand
GGCCAAGCTCATCGACCTCGGCCTTGTAGGAGAACCAGGAGTCGAACCAGACATCCCGAAAACCGAAGTCATTTCCGCAGGAGGAGGAAACCTTGAAGAACTCCTCCAAAACCCATCCCGCGAAAAAGCCAATCCCTTCATCGTCACCGGAGCCACCAAAGTTCTCCAAGACCTCCAAGAATCTGATCAGATCCACGGGGTCGTCACCCTCGGCGGCACCCAAGGCACCTCAACCTGCGCCCCCATTCTCCAGTCTCTCCCATACGGCTTTCCAAAAGTCATGCTCTCCACCGCCGCCTCGGGCGACACCTCACCTTTCGTCGGCATCAAGGACATCACCATGATGTTTGCCGTTTCCGATATTCTCGGACTAAACGTTTTCTCCCGTAAAATTCTCGCAAACGCAGCCACCTGCGCGTGGGGCATGGCTCAAAACGAAGTCTGTGTCACCAAATCTGAAGCAAAGGGCGTCATCGGCATGTCCAACCTCGGCGTCCTCACCAAAGGGGCCATGCATGCCATCGAACTCTTCGAAAAAGCAGGCTATGAAGTCATCACCTTCCACGCGATTGGCGCAGGTGGAGATGCCATGGAACAAATGATGAAAGAAGGCATCATCACCGCCGTCTTTGACTACGGCCTCGGTGAAATTGCCGATGGTGTCTGGGGAGTCCTACGTGCCGGTGGGCCCGACAGACTCACAACTGCAGGCAAGCTCGGACTCCCACAAGTCATCGTCCCAGGCGGCTCAGAACACCTAGGTATTCTTGTCAACGAACCCAGCAAAGTTCCCCAAGGCTGGGAAGATCACCAAATCACCTGGCATTCACCCTACGTCTTTGTGCCCCGCCTGAATGCAGAAGAACAAGCCCGAGTCGCCAAATCCATCGGTGAAAAACTCTCCCACTCCACCAAAGACACCCTCTTCCTCATGCCTCTTCAAGGAGTCTCCAGCTACTCGGCTGAAGGCGGAGAACTCTTCAATCGAGAACTCGATGCCGCTTACTGGGAAGCCCTTCAACAAGAACTTCCATCCACGATTGACGTCAAAGCTCTCGACAATAATGCCCAAGACCCAGAATTCGTCGAACGAGCGGTGAATGCCTTAATCTCAATGATCGAGAGCTAACCCCTTCTTTCCCCAAAGATTTGTTATAAACTTTTTTTAGACATGAAAAAACTCAGATCCAATTGGGTCATCGCGGCATTTATCACATCCTCCCAAGCCGCCGTCGTTTACACGGAATCGGTCGATGGCGAAATCTCCGCTACCAACACCGCACCAACCAATGTCGGAGTCCTTGCCTTTGGTCCAAACGATGTGATTGGTCAAATCGGAGGCGGACTCCGAGACTACTTCACCTTTAGCATTCCTGCCGCCTTCACTCTCGATTCCATCACCTTGGTGTCGGGCACCGGTCAAAACCACTTCTTTGGCATCGACGACCAAGCGACGTTTTCCGACAACCCAACAGATCTTCCAATCGCCACACTCTTCTCCGGGGCTCCAACCGAGTCCGCCGACTTTCTCGAAACCTTCGCCTCAGGAGGCAACCAAGGAGGAACCGGCGTCACCGGCGGCTTCCTTCCCACTGGAAATTACTCCGTGCTCGTCAACGAATTTGAGGCTGGCCCCTTCGATTACACGCTACGCTTCACCGTCGTTCCTGAACCATCTTCAGCCCTTCTCCTCTCTCTCGCCGGACTCCCCCTTCTCCGCCGCAGAAGATAAAAATACCTCGTCCCCACAAGTCCTAAAATTTCATCAAATTCCCTCCACTTCCCCGTGGCAGGGGATTTTTTTTACCCAAAACCCCCCGAAATCGACCCCAAAGGCACATCATCGCTTGCACCAGCCTCAAAAAAACCTAAACACATCCCCACCAAACCTATAAAACCATGGCAGACCTAGACGATATCAGAGACGGCGACAACTTCGGACTCAACACCCCCGCCGATACCTCCAACTTCTACCTCAAAGGCATGAACAGCATGTCCTGGGGAATTAAAAACCGCATGTCCCGCATCTTCAACCGTAAGTCTGGGCGCACCGTCATGCTCGCCTTCGACCACGGATTCCTAATGGGACCAACATCCGGCCTTGAACGCATCGACCTCAATATCGCTCCACTCGCCGAAGAAGCTGACTGCCTCATGGGATGCCGTGGCATGATCAGAACCTCTATCCCTGCAGACAACACCAAACCGATCTGTCTGCGCACTGATACTGGCACCACCATCCTCACCGAGATGAACCACAACACCCTCATCTCCGAAGAAGACGCCATCTCCATGAACGCTTCTGCCATGGCTGCGATGGTTGCCGTTGGTGACGCTGCTACTGAAGCCTCCACCATCGCAAACCTCTCCAACCTCGTCGACATCGGAAACACCTACGGCATTCCTGTCATGGGCGTCACTGCCGTGGGTAAAGACATGGCTCGCGATGCTCGCTACTTCGGACTCGCGTCACGTGTCTGTGCAGAAAACGGAGCCTCCATCGTCAAAACCTACTATACCGAAGGATTTGAAAAAGTCGTTGCCGGCACCCCTGTCCCTGTCGTTATCGCTGGTGGCAAAAAACTTCCTGAACTCGAAGCACTCGAACTCTGCTACAACGCCATTCAGTGCGGAGCATCCGGAGTCGATATGGGACGTAACGTGTTCCAGTCAGAGGCACCGCTCGCTATGATCAAGGCCGTCAAAGAAGTCGTCCACAACGGCGCGACGCCACAAGAAGGATTTGACGCCTTCAACACCTTCAAAGCTGAAGCATAATTCTCAGCGTGACCTCACCGGTCATTGCTACGTCGTGCCGAACCGGACGATTGGTAAAG
>JAHDGN010000025.1:3173-17802 GCA_020627645.1 Akkermansiaceae bacterium | reverse complement strand
AGCACAAGCCCTTATGTCGAGGCATCTCTCAAGAGCTCATTGAGTGAGAGGTTTTCTGTGCGAGGGTTCGCTCGTTATGGTGTCGAAGATTACTCTCGTGTTATCACTGACCCTACCACTGGCGTGACTGGGGTTTACAGTGATTCTGATACTCTTCGAATTGGTCTCTCAGGTCGGTTTTCTGTGACTCGTGAGCTTAGTTTGATGGGTGGAGTCAACTACGTCACCACTGACATCAATGATTTGATCACTTCAATCCCTGCTGGAGCTGCACCATCCTCTGTTGGTGAAGATCTCCTCAATGCATACGTCGGGTTCAATTATCAGTTTTCCGATAACTTGAGCATCAATGGCCGATATAACTTCGAAGATCTCACATCTGACGCTAACCGCGGCTACGATCGTAATCGTTTCAGCCTTGGTGTTGCGACGACCTTCTAATTTTTTCAAATTTATCTGAACAATACGGTCTTCGCGGTGTCTTTTCATTGCGAAGGCCGTTTTTTGTGTCTACAGAATGACCTGACACAACAAGTTCGAAATCATCCACTTCATCTCTCTCAAAAAACATGCAAGGCAACACTCCAACGGCTACAGATACGGGCGTCTCTATTGATTATTGGCAGGTCATTAAGAATCGTTATGGCGTGATTCTGTTGACTTTTCTTCTCATTTTATTGACGGCACTTGTTATTTTGGTGATTTCGCCAAAGAAGTTTAAGAGTGAAGCTGTCGTTGAGGTTCATCCGCCTACGAGTGTGAATCCCTTCTCTGGTGCCGCTACGATTAATCCTGGTGCCTTGCCGACGAGGAACCATTTGGAGAATGAGTTTGAGAAGATCACAGCTCCTGAAACCTTAAAGATGGCGGCTGAGAACGCAAATCTTGCGGAGCGGTGGGATGCTAATATTGACAACGTTGTCGATACTCTTTCTGGAATCGTTTCAACGACTCCAAGAAGGCAGACCGATTTTATCGAAATTGAAGTTTTACATTCAAAGGCTAACGAAGCACGAGAAATAGCCGAGAAAGTCGCTGAGGCGTACATTGCGCGGAGGGAGGCGATTGAAGTGGAGCGGGCAGAAAAGCAACTAGCTGCCTTGGATAGTGAATTGATTGCCCAGAGTGATCTTGTGCAGGATGCTCGTCGTGAATTGACGGTTTTGATTCAGCAGTATGGGATCCCTTACTTTGAGTCGCAGGCAAATCCGTTTGGGGCGGCAGAGAGTATTCGTTTGCAGGCTGCGAATAAAAAACTGGATGATTATGAAGACAGGCGTAATCAGACTGAAATTATGATCACCAGTTTGCTGGAAACGCCTGAAGAGGATTTGATCAGGCATGCTGCTGGTCTTGATTTGCCTGAGAATCAGGTCGCGACCTACTATAAACTGCATAATGATTCCAACGATCAGCTTAAACTTTTGAAGGCTCAGGGGCTCGGGGCGAAGCATCCAGATTATGTTGCAGTTCAAGAGCGTGCGAATAGTGCGTTGGAGAATGCTAAAAAAGAGGTAGTCAGCTTGAAGGGCGTGTTGAAAACGCAATTGGCTCTGATCAAGCGCACGGTTGAGAACTTAAAGAAAGTCACGGAGGTCAAAGAGCAGGATACGATTGAGCTGTCTCTTCGCCAAAGCAATTATACCCAGGCGAAAGAAGATTATGAGCAGGCTCGTGACATGCTGCGGGCGATGAAGGTTCAGCAACAGCAGGCCAGGGTGATGCTTAAGATGCCGAGGGAGCCTGTGACCTTTCACGAAAAGCCGAAAGAAAATAACCGAGCAGTCTCGCCGAAGCCTCTTCTTCTTCTCGGCTTGGGAGCTGGGGCTGGATTGATATTTGGGTTTGGGATTGCCTTCTTGTTGGAGTTTATGGACACCTCGGTGAAAAGCTTGGAGGATGTTGAAAAGTATCTACAAGTGCCTGTGCTCGCGGTGATTCCTAGAGATGTTGGAGTTTTGCACAAACAGAGTGGGATGAGTCCGGACGCTGAAGCCTATCGAATCTTACGAACGAATATTGAATTTAATCGTAAGAATGCTGAGGATAACTCGATCACGGTTGTCTCAGGTGGAGCAGGGGAGGGTAAGTCGACGACCTTGGTGAACCTGGCTTATGTTTGTGCTCAGGGTGGTTACACTACTCTGATGATTGACGCTGATCTTCGTCGTCCGCGTTTGCATACCTTCTTCGATATTAATAATTCGGTAGGTTTGACAAATTATCTGACGACTGACCTCGCGATCGAGGATGTGATTTTGCAGACGCCTGTTGACAACCTTTATTTCCTTCCTTCTGGAATTCTTCCTGCGGATGCGGCGGGGATTTTGAATAGTCGTCGGATGTCTGAGTTGCTCCAAGATGTCAAACAGAGGTTTGATTTGGTGTTGGTTGATTCACCTCCAATTTTGGGAGTTAGTGATGCCTCTGTTTTGGCGAGTGAGGTTGATTTAACGATGGTGGTTGTTCAGCATCGTAAGCTTCCGAGAAATATGCTGATGCGAGTCAAGCAGGCGGTTGAGAATGTTGGGGGGCAAGTTATTGGAGTTGTCCTAAATAACGTGGATGTGAGAAGTGATTCTCAGTACCAGTATTACACGAGTTACTACACATATTACGCTCCAAGTTCCTTGGAGGAAACCCCTACGCCTCAGCAGATGACTCCTCATCAGCCATCCAAGCCCGAGACACCAAAAACTCCTTCGCCGGCTTCATCGAATGAAGATCTTTATTAACGATGACATCAATAAATTAAGAAATGCTATGAAAATACTATCTGTAATCCTGTCTTTTGTGCTGTTAGGAGCTTTGCCTGTCGTGGGCAGTATCCGCCCCAATCAGACTTTGAAAATTTCGATTACCGGCGTGCCACCTGCGGAGCAAGCGCGCTTAAATTCGGCCTATCAAGTTTCGTCTACGGGTTATATTACGATGTGGAAGATTGGGAGAATCAAGGCTTCTGGTATTAGTAAGGACCGACTGGCTGCGACGATTGCTGCGAAGTACAAGGCTGCGCAAATCTACAATAGTCCCGTTTTTCAGATCTTAAGTGACGCCGATATTCGTGCTGATGATAATCGGATGTTTACGGTAGGTGGTCAGGTGAAGAGGGCTGGGCAAACGCCTTGGTCGAAAGGAATGACTCTTTATGGTGCTGTCCAGGCTGCAGGCGGTGAGACACCGTATGGGTCCCTGAAGAGGGTAAAGCTATACCGAAGGGGGAAGGTTTATACCTACAACCTTAAGGTTGCTAAGTACAAGAATATTAAAATTTATCCTGATGACATTATTGAAATTCCTCAGAAGAAGCCTTTTGAATCCTAGAGATCTTGCCCAGCTATTCTCAAATAGATTCTGTTTGAGTGAGGTTTTAGACCAATGATACTATGAGCGGGTTTCGATGATCGGAGCCCGTTTTTTGTGAACGGCTATGTTGTTTTTATCTAAAAACCAGGTTATTCTTCAGTGATGGTGAAATGGCGGGCTATTTTCTTTATTTGTCTTTTGCCAATTGTTGCGAATGGTGACTTTAGGGGAATGGTGAAGGGATTGGGAGCTGTGGACTTTCGAGATCGAAAAAGTGCTCAGGAGTGGTTGGGAAGATGGGTGATTCTGAATCATGAAGGCGCGCGAGAGGCTTTGTTAAGTGAATATTTTGAAACGAAGGACCCTGAGGTGCGCGTTCGTCTCACTCTTTTATTGGAGCGGGCCTATTTTCCACTCAAGGGATTTATGGGTGTCATGATGGCACCTTATGGAGGTGGTGAGAGAAAGATTGTTGGTGGGAAAAAGGTGGTGAAGGGAATTCGGGTCTCATCTTTGACGGCGGGAGAAGCGGCTGAGAAGGCGGGTATTCGGGAAGGAGATGTGATTTTAAACTTTGGGGAGTGGGAGGTTCTTGGAGATCCGTTGACGATTAACGGATTGTTGGCGGAGCGCGTGCAAAAATTGAAACCAGGAAAACCGGTTAAGTTGGTTTTGAAGCGGGGGAAGGATCTTGTAGAAGTCGATTTTGAATTAGGGATTTTGCCGACTCCGAGGGAGCGGATTCGTTCGTTTGAGAGCGCGCGGTCTGAGGGAGGTGTCAATTATCTCATGCCCAATGATTTGTTGAAGGAAGCTCAGGGTTTCGAAAAATGGTTGGAGAGTGAGATCAATAAACGGGGGAAAGGCGCGCGTGAAGGATAGGAGGGTTGCTTAGTCACCGTAATTTTAATTTACTGAATGATCCAAATCGGAAGAATTTTATGAAGAAACCTACGATGTTAAAATGTTTGCTTCCTGCCTTGGTCCTGTGGCTGGTGCCAGGATGTTCTATGTACGCGGCCGATTTTAATCGGGTGGGTAAGGAGATGGTTCGAATTCTTAAGAATGGTCATTATGCCAAGCTAAAATTTGATGACACCTTCAGTCAGCGTATTTTTGAGAAGTATTTGGATGAGTTGGATCCAGCTCGTCTTTATTTTGAGAAGAAGGATGTGGAGGAATTGCAAAAGAAGTATGGTGACCAGCTTGATGATTTGATTGACGGGGAGCAGTCGATGGTGGCGGCAAAAGAGATCTATGATCTCTATCGTCAGCGTGTTGAAGAGCGTTCGAAGGTTGTTGAGGATTTGTTGAAGGAGCATGAGTTTGTTTTTGATCGTAAAGAAGCGATTCAGAGGGATCGGGAGGATGCAGAGCGGGCTGAGGGGGCTGTGGGTGCAAGAGAGTTGTGGCGTCTCCAGATCAAAGAGGCTCTTTTGTCGGAGACATTGAGGCGTGATGGGATTCAGCGGAGAGCAAAGGAGCAGGGAAAGAAGGATCCATTTCGAAATCAACCGGATGTGAAGAAGAAGATTTCGCAACGTTATCAGAGATTTTTTAAGACGATTCAGGGGGCTGATGATGAGGATATTGCAAACTACTTTTTGAGTGCCGTGGCGAGGTCATATGATCCACATTCCGAGTATTTTAGTGCTCGGGAATTGCAGCAGTTCCAGGTTGGGATTCAAAACAAGTTGGTGGGTATTGGAGCTCTTTTGAGGGCTGAAGACGATGGGGCGACGAAGATTGAGGGAATTGTTAACAATGGCCCTGCTGATAAACAGGGTGAACTGAAGTTAAAGGATCGGGTGATTGGGGTGGATTCGAAAAATAGCGGAGAGTGGATTGATATTATGTTTATGCCTTTGGATAAAGTGGTGGAGAAGATCCGAGGTGAGAAGGGGGTTGATGTTGCGTTGAAGGTTGAGCCAGCCGGAGGTGCGCCAGGGGAGACCAAAATTATTGTGATCAAGCGTGAAGAGGTGACGATGAAAGATGAGCTGGCAACTGCTGAAGTTTTTGTTTTCGGAGAGGGTGAGGATGCTGTGAAGCTGGGAGTGATCAAAATTCCTTCCTTCTATTTTGATCCTGATGGTCGGACGGTCAGTGTCTCGCGTGATGTTGAGAAGCTGTTGGAGCGTTTGAAAAAGGAGAAGATCGATGGTTTGGCAATTGATTTGAGGGGCAATGGAGGGGGGTCTTTGGAGGAGGTGAAGCGGATGACTGGTTTCTTTGTGGGTGGTGGTCCAGTTGTTCAGATCAAGAAGACAAATGGTTTTGTTCGGTCTTTGGATTCTCCGATTCGGAAGGCCATTTATGATGGACCGATGCTTGTTTGGACTGACAAGGGAAGTGCGTCTGCGAGTGAGATTCTTGCTGGGGCTCTGCAGGATTATAATCGAGCGGTGATTATTGGGGAGTCTTCTACTTTTGGGAAGGGAACCGTTCAGCAGCCTTTGGGAATTGCTCGGTATATGCCTGCGGTGGCGGCGAGGGACAGGGCTGGGGCTGTAAAATTAACGATTCAGCAGTTTTATCGTGTCGCGGGAAGCTCAACCCAGAAGAAGGGTGTTGAGCCTGACATTGTGTTGCCTTCGATGAGAGATGCTTTGGAGATTGGAGAGAAGTATGCGGAACATGCTTTGGAGCATGACACGATTCAGAAAGCTAGGAATTTCGAGCCCTTAAAGCGCGAGGGATTGTTTTTGCCCAAGTTGATGAGTCAGAGTGAGAAGAGGGTCAAAGTGAACCGTGATTTTCAGTATACAGTTGATGATACGAAGCGCCTTGAGGAGAGATTGAAGAAGAATGAGATTTCACTGAATAAGAAAGAGCGTGAGGTTGAATTGGCCGAATCAGAAGATCGTAGGCGAAAGAGAAATGTCGAGCGACGGAAACGGTTCGCGGAGATTGAAAAGAAGGATGGAAAAGAGTTTGAGCTGTTTCGTCTGACATTGGATGACCTTCATGCTGAGGTCTTGCCCAAGGTGGATCGGGAGAAAGATGCTGAACGTCATATGAGAGTGGCTGAAGACGAGGTTGAGGATTTGGATGATACTCCGGAATGGCCGAGTGGAATTGATCCAACAAAGCGTGAAGGTTTGGCGGTGTTGAGGGATTTGGTCAAAGTGGTTGATGGTCGGAAAGTTGCTCGTCTTGTTCCTAACCGGGAGTGATGGGAGAGATTGCGGAGCGATTGCTTGAAGTTCGTGGCAGGGTTGAGGCTGCGAGCAAGAAGGCGGGGCGCGCGGTCGATCTGATGGTGGTTTCGAAAACGTGGCCATCAGAGGTCGTTGCGCAAGCAGTCGAGGCGGGGCATCGGCTATTTGGAGAAAACCGTTTACAGGAAGCGGAAGTGAAAATTCCCGAACTCGGAGGGGGATTGGATTGGCACTTTATTGGGGGCTTACAGAGTAACAAAGTCCGGAAAGTTTTGTCCCTATTTTCTGTGGTTCATAGTGTTTCGTCGATGAAGCTTGTGCGGTTTGTTGATCGAATTGCGGGTGAATTGGCGATGCGGCCAAGGGTTTTCTTGGAAGTGAATATTGGTTTAGAGGAATCGAAGCATGGATTTCGGCCTGATGACCTGATTGTCGATTTGGAGGAGATCATGAGGATGGAGAATGTTGATTGGAGGGGGTTGATGTGTCTTCCTCCTCGTTCTCAGGATGTGGATGTGACGAGGGGGTGGTTTCGGAAGGTGAGAGAGCTGCAGGAAGATTTAGAATTGAGGAGCGGGAAAAAATTTCCAGAGTTGAGTATGGGGATGAGTGGAGATTACGAGTTGGCGATTGAAGAGGGGTCGACCATTGTCCGGGTGGGATCGGCAATTTTTGGTGCAAGAGAGCGGAGAGAATGAATCCTTTGAGTCTAAAGATGGTTGCTGTGGTGGGGGAGCAGCTTGCGATTGCTTGGGAAGATGGGGTTGAGGTTTATCTTGATTTTGAAAAGCTGAGGAGAGCTTGTCCTTGCGCGAAGTGTCAGGGCGAGCCTGATGTGATAGGTTTGGTGTTGGTGCCTCGAGTCAATTACTCAGCTAAGAGTTTTGAGTTGATTCGCTATGAGGAGGTTGGGGGGTATGCCTTGAGGTTGTTTTGGGCTGATGGCCACAGTACGGGAATCTATTCGTTCCCATTATTGAGATCTCTTTGAAAGCTGATTTGGTCAGTTTGAGACCAATTTCAGCAGTCTTTCGATTCCTTCTTCAGCTTTTTCGCTCCCGGGATGGAGGTGTTTGGCTTTGTAGAACCATGAGAGAGCTGATCCGACGTTGCCACGCTCTTCATGTTTTTTGGCTCTTTGCAGTGCGTTGGTGAAGTTGGCAACCTTGGGAGCGGTTTCGGCGACGATTCGATTGATTTTGGGATCATCAGGGAAGCGTTCGAGAGTTTTGGTCAGCTTCTCATAGGCGGCGTAATCTTGGCCATTATCTGAGAATGCTCTAGCTTCTCTAATCGTTGAGTCGATTTCGGTAATGTTTTCGATGACTTGGTCGAGCATTGCGCGGCGTTCAGGGTCATCGCGAACTGCGAGAGTGAAGTCGTATTTTCGTTTGACGACTTCGCGATAATTTTGCTCGGCAAAGAGTCGGTCGAAGTCGTTTTTCGCTTGGAGGATGGGGGAGCTGTCTTCGATGAGGTCGTTGAATTCTTTGAGTTTTGGGTTGAGGGGCCAGAGAGAAGCGGCGATGCCGAGTTCTTTTTGGGCTTCTTCTGATTGGTTTGAGATGAGGTGGTTCTTTGCTTTGTTGACGCTCATGTTGCTGCCCATGATCGCGGCGGTTATTTGGGCTCGATATTTCGTGCCGTCGAAGTCGTTGGCTTCTGTCTTTAATTGATCGAGGATTTTCAGGGCGGTGGCATAGTCTTTGGCTTCGCCGGCGTTTTTAAGGGTGTTGGTGGCTCGGATGAATTTGAGAATCTTTCGTTTCTCGGTTCGGGGAAGGGTGTTGACGGAAGGCATGAATTCTCCTGGGACAAAAGAGTCCATGAGGGCTTTTGAGGCGGAGTAGATTTCTTGTTCTTTGACGAGGTGGAGGAAGGCTTCGACTCCTTCATCAATGTCGGTGATGGCTTCGGTAGCCATGGTGTCGAGGCTGGAGACAGTGGGGCTAAATCCGACGGTGTCGCTGAAGACTTGGTAGAGATCTGAGCCTTTTTTGATTTCGAGTTTGTTGTCTCCATCTCTCCAGAGGTGGTGATAAAACCGGGCAGCCATTCGTACGTGTTGGAATCTTCGTTGGACGAAGAATTGCACCATCATGGCTTGGTACTGGACCTTTGCGACTTCTCTTTTGACTCTATTTTCTGCTTCCTTGGTTTTTTTGGCAGCTTCGATGGCGACAATGCGACGTAGGTGTTCGGCGTATCTGGCTGATCCAATTCCTTTCCCTGGGGTGGGATTTACTTTGGCGTTTCCTTGGCTGCCTTGGCCCGCTTTTTTGGATTCTCCTATTTCCTCACCGGTGCTTTGTTTGGCGATGAAGTCGGCGGTTCGGATGCGCCTCTTCTTTTCTCTTTCGAGCTCGTTAATGACTTGTTTGGTCTGGGCGTGGTTGCGATTGGAGAGAACTGCGGCGTAGATGGCGTTGCTGAGTGATTCCGAGAGGCCGGAGTCGCCGGGGTATTCGGATGCGCTTGGGAGAAGGGCGACTGCTTTTGCGAAACCGCCTTTCTTTTTATTGTGTGGAGAAACGAGCTTGAGGATGGTGTCGATCGTTTTCCGGTATCGTTGGGCTTCGGCTGAATTTTTTTCGGGTTCGTTGAGGTATTTAACGAAGCGAGCTCGGAAGAGTCGGTTGTCTTCAGCGGCAAAGGTTTTGCCGTTAAATTGAACGGTGTCATTTGATGGGTCGAAGGTCGCGATTTCGTTCCCAAAAAGGGAGTTGTTGGAATTGGATCCTGGGTTATTGGAGCTTGTCGCGGGGCGAGAGAAGGTATCGGTGGGTTGGGTGTTGGTGGTGGGTTTGGTGGCTGGAGGCGTGTAGACTTGCCCGAGAGTTGGCAGTCCGAGGAGTGAGAGCGTTAGGATGGTGTTTTTCATGGTTTAGGTGGAGGTCTTAGGTTTTGCGTTTGGAATTATTTGGCTTTGAAGGCTTTGGCGACGGCGATGCCATTTCTTTCGAATTCGACGTCGAAGGTATATTCGTTTTCAAGGAGTAGATTATCACCTTTTACGCTTGGTGGAATACGAATCACTAAAAATGAGGGGTCTTTCCCGTTGATTTCTTCTCTGAGAACCACGATTTCGTCTTCAGAATCGCTGGAAGGGCGTTTGTGGAGGATGCCGGTCACGGAATTATTGTTGCCTGATAATGAGCTAAAATTATCAAAGTGATTGGCAATGACGAGTGGTTTGGATTTATAGGCTGAGGGGTCTTGGTTGACGAACCAGAACCCGATACCGATCAGAAGAGCGAGGACGACAGCGCCGATGATCAGGGCTGTTGAGTTGATTCCAGAGCTTGCGCGACGAGGCATGATATTTGAATATAGATTAATTTTTTAATTTTCCCATTGAGGGCGAGAAGTTCCAACGAAGGAGGCCACTAATCCGATGATGATGTGGGCGCCTAGGACGAAGAAGCAGATATTTGCTGCCGATAAGTTTGTTTCGGTTACGGATTTGATGGCGGCTCGGTATTGACCTGAGAGTGAGTCCAAGCTGCCGGACCATGCCCAGTAGGCAGAAATGAATGGTTGGAAGAAGGGTTCGAGATTTTTTTCAAGAGCTAGAACGGCGCCTGAGAGGGGGAGTTGGAAACCGACCAGGTAAATGGAGAGTAAGGAAGCTTTGTCGGGGGAGTTCATGAGGCTGGAAATACCGAGGCAAATGGCGGTCATTGCAGCATTTATCATGATTAGGAAAACGACATGAGTCGTGAAGGAGGGGCCTTTAAATTGCCAAAAGAATTCAACGAAGCCTGCCATCCAAAGCGATTGAACGAGAACCAACCCGGATAGGAAGACGACTTTGCTGAGGAGATAGGCAATAGGGCTGACGCCTCCAAATTTTTCTTTTTCTAGAATTTCTCGTTCTCCGGCTATTTCTCTGGCGGCATTGTTCGCTCCCATTAGAGACAGGAGTACTGCTTGGAACATAATGATAGCAGAGACAGCAGATCCGACCCGAAGTCGGTCTTCTTTGACCGCTTTGTCCTCGAGTGCTACTTCTCTTTCTGAAGCGTTGGTGGTTTCGGAATATTTGCGCATGTTTTCGTTAGCGCGAGGGGAGAAGAGTGCGACGAGGATGGGAAAGCAGATTAAGATGGCAAGCTGAAGGAAGACTTGTCCACGGTCGCGGAAAAAGATCTTGAGTCTTCTTCCGAGGAGGGTGGTGAACTGACTGACGAGGCTTGGCGGCCTTACTGGGGGAGGAGGGCTTGCTTTTTTGGGTTTTCTTTTTTCGGTTGGGGAGTCATCGTCTTCGAGGTTCTCTAGGTCTGTGGTTTTGTTTTCGTCTTCGACGGTTTCGTCCTCTTCTGCGGTATCGTCATTTTCGGATTCGGCGAGGTGTGGGGGAAGTTTGAGGATTCCTTGTTCGATGAGTTCTTTGCGGTTTTTTTCGAGCTTGGAGTAATAGCTTTCAACGTGTTTGAGCCAGGACTGTTGCCATTTGGTCGAGTCTTGTTTGGCGAGTTGGGGGTAGACCATTTCGGTATTTTCCACGCCAAAGTAGTGGGTGAGTTGGCCTGGAGATCCGTGGAATGCGACTCGTCCTTGGTGAAGGACCAGGATGGAGTCGTAGAGTTCGAGGTGGGCGAGCGAGTGGGTGACGGAGAGGACAATTCGTCCTTGTTCGCGTGAGATGTCGTGGAGGAGATTGACGATTTCTCGTTCAGATCTGGGGTCCAAGCCGCTTGTGACCTCGTCACAGAGGAGGAGTTTCGGTTGTGAAACTAGCTCCATAGCTAGTCCTAGGCGTCTTTTCTGTCCGCCGGAGAGCACGCTTACGGGGCGATCTGCAATTTCGGTGAGGCCCGTTTCGGCGAGAACTTGGTCGATTTTTTGGTCGAGATCTTTGGAGTTTTTCGTTCGGACACGGAGTTTGGTGGCGGCTTCGATTGATTCGTCGACGGTGAGTTGATCGTAAGCGATTGAAAATTGGGGGACGTATCCGATTTCGTTAGGCTCTAGGTCTCCTTCTTCGGAGAGATTTCGGTTATTCCACCAGAGGGAGCCATCGGATTCTGGATTGAGTCCAGCGATTGTTTTTAAAAGGGTCGTTTTTCCGCAACCGGAGGGGCCTACGATGGCCATGAAGTGGCCTCGTGGAATACGGAGGCTTGCTTTATCGACGAGATTAACGGGTTCTCCGTCTTTTTGAATGGTGAAGCAGACGTCCTTAAGTTCTAGCACTGGTCGCGATTAGTTTTGTTTGGATAGTGGTGCGGGCTGACGTTTTTCGTCAAAGTCACTTCTCCTAGATTCATTGATTTGTCATGGAATTGGAAGGATAAAGTGACCGGGGTCTTTGGGGGGGCAGGGCAAACTCGCTTTGGAGGTCTTATATTTAAAGGGTTTGCGCAAACTTCAAATTCCACTTTGAAAGATTGACTGCCCGCTAGAGCTCAACTTCTTGATTGTCCAAATCGCTTCGCACAATGGAGTAACACAAGATGTTGTGGTCTATTTTTCCCCACCACAATCTAAAGTGAGTTAGCCCTGTTTGGGGGGCTTTGACATTGGAAAGTCTTCTGGGTTGCCGATCGAATGAATTTTGGCATACTGCGCGCCAAGCAATCGCTTGATTTAACATTCCGACACTTCCGTGGACCTGAACGAAATTCGTAAAATCGTGGAGCTGATGGACGAGCATGGCCTCTCCCAGTTCGAGTTTGAAAAAGATGATTTCAATTTGAAGCTTAAGAAGGGGACTGATCTTTCTGAGGTTCAAAAACTGATGGGAAGCGTTCCGATGGCTGCGGCGCCTGCGGTCCAGTCGGTGGCGCCTTCTGTGCAGAATTTAGATGCTGGTTCGGCTCCTGAGACTACTGAAGTCGCGTCGGGAGATGAGATTCCTTCACCTATGGTGGGGACGTTTTATCGTAAGCCTTCTCCAGAATCGCCTAATTTTGTGAATGTTGGTGATACGGTGAGTGAGGGTCAGACTTTGTGTATTATTGAGGCGATGAAGGTGATGAATGAGATTAGGGCCGAGCAGTCGGGTGTCATTTCTCAAATTTGTGTGGATGACGGGACTGCGGTGCAATTTGGAGATCCGCTCTTTCGCATTCAGTAGGCCTACTCAACGTCGTTTTTAGTCATGTTTTCCAAGGTATTGGTGGCAAACCGTGGGGAGATTGCCCTTCGGATCATTCGGGCTTGTCGAGAATTGGGGGTGGAATCGGTCGCGGTTTATTCGGAGGCGGATATTGATTCGATGCATGTTCAGTTAGCTGATGATGCGGTATGTATTGGGACTGGGCCAAGTAAGGAGAGTTACTTAAAGCCCGATCGAATCATTGCTGCAGCGGAGATTACGGGGGCTGATGCGATTCATCCGGGGTATGGTTTTTTGTCTGAAAACGCTCGGTTTGCGGAGATTTGTGAGAGTTGTCATATCAAATTTATTGGTCCATCGGCTGAAGTTATTCGCACGATGGGAGATAAGAATACGGCTCGGGCAACGGCGACGGCGAATGGGGTGCCAGTGACGCCCGGTTCAGATGGGATTGTTACTGACATTGCCGAAGGTTTGGAGCTTGCGAAAGGGATTGGATTTCCGGTGATGATTAAAGCGACGGCTGGTGGAGGTGGTCGAGGGATGCGTCCGGCGATGGACGAAAGTGAGTTTGAGTCAGCATTTCAGGCAGCATCGAAGGAGGCGGAGGCGTGTTTTAACAATGGTGATTGCTACATCGAGAAGTTGGTTCTCGAGCCTCATCATATTGAATTTCAAATTCTTGCTGATGAACATGGAAACTACATTCATTTGGGTGAGCGTGATTGTTCGATGCAGAGAAGGAATCAGAAGATCATTGAGGAATGTCCAAGTCCTTTGATTTCTGATGAATTGCGGCAGCGGATGGGGAAGGCTTCGGTTGATTTGATTGAGGCGATTGGGTATCGGAATGCGGGAACGATTGAGTATTTGGTCAATGCTGATGCTACGGAGTTTTATTTTATGGAGATGAATACCCGGATCCAGGTGGAGCACCCGGTGACGGAAGAGGTGATGGGTTGTGAATTGATTAAGGAGCAGATTCGGATTGCGGCGGGTGAGCCGATGTCCGAGCACGTCTTGGAGGGGGAGCCTCGAGGGCACTCGATCGAGTGTCGGATCAATGCTGAGGATCCTTACAACAACTTTGCCCCGAGCCCTGGCACGATTGATTTATGGTATGCGCCTGGGGGCAAAGGGGTGAGGGTCGATACGCACGTGTATTCTGGGTATACTGTGCCGCCGCACTATGATTCGATGATTGCGAAGTTGATTGTCACGGCGTCCAGTCGTTCGGTAGCGATTGCGCGGATGAAGCGTGCGTTGTCGGAATTCACGGTGAGGGGGATCAAGACGACCATTCCTTTCCAGCAGGAGATCATCGATCATCCGGATTTCATCAATGGAAAGTATGATATTGCCTGGGTGGCAAACTATCTGGCTGAGCGTGCAGATTCGTGAGAGGAGCGATTCAGAAGGCGAAATTATACGCCATTTGTGACCTTGGTTACCTTTCCTTTGATCGGGCTGTAGCGGTGAGTCGACAGCTTTTGGAGGGTGGGGCTGGGGTCTTGCAATTGAGAGCGAAGGGAGCTGATCCAAGCCAGTTGATTGATTTGGCGAGGCAGTTGAGGAATTTGTGTGAAGATTTTGGGGTGCCGTTTATTGTCAACGATCATGGTGAACTGGCTCTCGAGGTGGGGGCTCACGGGTTGCATCTGGGGCAGGATGACGGTTCGTTTGACCCTTGGAGGAAACTGGTTGGTGGAGATTTTCTGTTTGGGCGTTCGACTCATTCGATTGAGCAGGTGAGAGGGGCCATCGCGGAGGGAGTGGACTACTTTGGGTTTGGGCCGCTGTATCCAACGCCTACCAAGGAGGGAAGGGTATCGATTGGGTTGGGGCACATTCGGGAGATGGAGGAGTTGGCAGAGGGGAGATGCCCAGGCTTTTGCATTGGGGGGATTCAGTCTGGGAATCTTTCCGAAGTGATCAACACGGGAGCCAAAAGGGTTGTTGTTGTTTCTCATTTGTTGTTGGCTGCCTGCCCGCGATCTTTGGCTTCGGAGATCTTGAAGAAGTTGAGACACGGAAATTAGCTCTATTTGAATATGAAAATCTTAGTCGGCGGATCGGTCGCCATTGATAACGTTAAAACTCC
>JAHDGN010000025.1:0-3163 GCA_020627645.1 Akkermansiaceae bacterium | reverse complement strand
ACCGCTTCCGAAACTAACTTGCTGGGTGGTTCGGCTAGTTTTGCTGCGTTGGCGGCATCGAAATTTCATGCCGATGTTTCCTTGGTCGGGGTGGTGGGGCATGATTTTCCTGGGGAGCATTTGGCAATGCTTGAGGAAAAGGGGGTTGATCTCTCTGGTTTGGCGACATCTGAGAAGGATTCGTTTACGTGGACTGGGGAATATCATGAGAACATGAATGATCGCACGACTCATGATGTTGCGGTGAATGTTTTGGAAGACTGGGAGGTTGACGTTCCTGAGCACTTGCAGAGTGCGGAATTTGTGGTTTTAGCAAACATGGCACCGGTGAATCAGCTTCAGATGCTTTCTCAGAGTCAGGCGGAGACTCGATTTGTGGTGGCTGATACGATGGATTTGTGGATTCAGATTGCGAGTGATCCGTTGCATGAGGTTCTGGCTCAATTGGACTTGTTGGTCATCAATGAAGGGGAGGCGAGGCAGTTTGCAGAGACGAGTAGTTTGATCTTGGCTGGCGAGCGGCTTTTGGAGAAGGGGCCTCGGAATGTGGTGATTAAGTTAGGTGAATTTGGGGCGGTTTTGTTTGGGGAAGACGGAAAGTTGTTTCGGTGTGGGGCGTGGCCGTTGAAAGAGGTCGCTGACCCGACTGGTGCAGGGGACACGTTTTTGGGAGGATTGGTCGGATTTTTGGCTTCTGAGGGGCGATTAAATCCGACATTTGAGCAGCTGAAGAAAGCGGTGGTGAAAGGTTCGATATTGGCCTCATTTACCTGCGAGAATTTTTCGACCAGGTCTCTTGAGGGGGCGGATTCGGGGGTGATTGGAGATCGGCTTGAAAAGTTTTCTGAAATATCGGCCTGGTGAGAGAAGAAGCTCTTCCCGAAATTTTTAATGATATTCAGGCATTTTGGTGAAGAGTCGTAAACAATTTGCTAAAAGTTCAAAAAAGCTAAAAAAGCATTGACCTTAGGTGTGAAGGGCGACTAAATTAGCCGAGGATTGCCTGCGAGATTTTCCTTAAGCGAAGATTCTCAACCCTAAAATGTTATAATATGATGAAAACAAACTCTCTCAAAGCAGCTGCCGCTCTTGGCCTTTCGGCTCTCCTCGCGGGTAGTGTAATCGCTCAATCTAAGTCAAAGCCTGTTGGGTATGAGACGATTGATCTTGTTGAAGATTTTAATTATGTTGGTCTCCGCCTTCATGAAATTCCTGTCGGCTCTGGAGCAACTTCTTCTGTCAGTGGGCAAACCATCGAAGTTCCAGATGGCATCGCAGATTCGCTGTTGAGTAGTACCAAGTATCTTTTTGAGGTCACTAGTGGTGATGCTGCTGGTGATGTTGTCGTGATCAATTCGTTCAATGCTACGGCGGACTCGTTAACGCTTGCGGAGGATATCTCGGCGAATCTTCAGGTAGGTGACGGTTTTACTATCCGGCCTGTTTCAAACATCGCTACTGTTTTTGGCTCTAACAATACGGTTGGCCTTGTATCGCAAGCTGGCTTTGGTGATTCGGATCAGGTATGGATTCCTCAAGCTGATGGATCTTTCAATAAATATTACTATGCAGCAGGTGGTGGTCTCGGTGCTGTTGAGGGTTGGAAAGATTCTTCAGGGGGTGCTGTTGATCCTAACACAGTTGAGATTGTGTATACTAACGGGCTTCTCATCTATGCTCAGTCTTCCAAGTCAATGGTTGTGTCGGGTGCTGTCAAGTTAACGCCAACTTCTTTATCATTGAAATCTCGATTTAATTATACCAGTAGCATTTATCCTGTCGGCTCCAACCTTGTGAGCTTTTTTGGAGCTGATGCTGCAGAAGATGGGTTATTAGAGTCTCAAGCTGGCTTTGGTGATTCTGACCAGATATGGCTTCCGAACAATACTGGTGGCTTTGACAAGTACTACTACGGTGCCGGGGGTGGTCTTGGTGCCGTTGAAGGTTGGAAAACTTCTGATGGTGTAGCCGTTGAGAATCCTTCCCTTGTTGAGTTGCCTCCTGGCTTTATAGTTGTCAGAGCTGGGACTGATTCTGGTCGAGTAGTTGTGGCTAACCAACCAGTTTTCTATAATCGTCTCTAGTTAGAATTTTTTTACAAGATTAACATACAAAAATGAAATATATAATATGCATAGGTGCATTTGCCACCATTTCAGCTGAGGCTTTTATCGCTAATATTGAGACAATACCTAGCCCCTCGGGTGACCCTACTGTTCCTTTTGTCGATAATGCAGGTGTTCCTCTTCCTTTCGGTACTGGAGGTGTTCGGCTGGGTTATTTTACTATTGATGATGCTGCAGTTTCGGCCTCTCCTAGTTACACTGACCTGATGACTAATAATTTTGTGCAATTCACTACAGACACTATTCCTGTAGGTGCAAACCTTTCTGGGACCCAAGTGCCTGGTTTGTTGGTGAATGAGTCGATGACTGCTCCCATCACCGCTTCAAACAATAATGATTTTGTCGGTAAATCGATGTATGTTGTCGTCTCACTTAACAATACTTTCGACGATAGCGATTCTATAGCAGTTTTCAGAACAGATGGACTATTCGATCTGGATGGGTCTGCAAATCAAAACACAGATACTGCCTCCGTGGCTGGGCCGTTAACTGCTTCGAATCTATTGATAGGAGCGGATGGTGGTGGGGTCGAAATTCTAGGCACGAATTTTTCGCAGAGTATTCAGTTGGTAGCTGTTCCAGAGCCGTCAACTTCTCTTTTAAGTGTTCTTACGATAATTGGTTTTGCTTTCAAACGCCGTAGATAGAGCGAGGGAATTTAAATACTTTCTAAGATAAAAGCTTAATGGATTTTTAACCCACTTCTTTTGAAGTGGGTTCTTAGAATTTTATAGTTTTTTTGAAGCGTTGCAAACCCTGTTTCATGCTGAAATTTGCAATTCGATATTGTGATTACCGCCATCGGTATCCAAAGTCAACTGAAATGTTTGCATGAGGTTTTTTCGTCAAGTCAATGGAGGTCGCTCTCATGGCCTCTCTTCGTGAATTCCCCGAAGCTATTTTGCTTTCGAAACGCCCGAGAAGCCGCGGATTTATTACATTAAACCATTAAGCATGGACCCCGTGGGTATCCAAAACATAGGGTGATGGACAGCCCCAGGCATCGGCTAGGTCACGCAAGGATTGATGGTAGGGAG
>JAHDGN010000437.1 GCA_020627645.1 Akkermansiaceae bacterium | reverse complement strand
TCGGATCTCTGGATGGCCATCTGCCGGTTAGGGGATCGTAGTAACGATATCCATAGTAATAGAGGGCAGTTTCTTGATCTTGCTTTTTCGTGCTAAAGCGAATGTCAAAGAGATCTTTTTGGGTTCCAGTTGATTTGGTGAGATTCCCAAATCCATCATATTCGTAGTGAGCTACTACCGCGCCAGTCTGTGATAAGTATTCAATGACGTTCCCGTTACCATCATAGGTCGGGTAATAGCGAGACTTCGCCTCCCCTGCGGTAGCTGATCGCTCAACTTCCAACAATCCGCCGACCCCGCCCGCTCCTTGCAGCGATCCACTGAGGTCGAGCCCCCAAGTATGAACCCGAAGATCTTGGGCTCCTGAACCTCCAGCCTGCTCCCAATCCATGATCATGTTCCAACCATCGTAGAAGTAGTATTCGCTCACTCCATTAGAGGTCTTGCTACGGCGTCTACTTAGGTAGTCGTAGGTGTATTCCACGACGCCTCCGTTGTTAGGAAGCACCACTCGGATAAGACGATTTTCCGCATCCCAAGTCAATTTGGCCCCACTAGGCCATTTCCCAAGCGGTCCTTCGGTGAGATTTCCGTCATCATCGTATTTGATCGGCGCATTGTTACCAGGAGCAACCGTATATTGATTCAGGGCATTGGCTGTGTAGTTTCCCTGCAGACGCGGTGCCACTCCCGCGAGCTGATTTTGGGTCACATTGAGGCGGTTACCTATTCCATCATATTGATAAGCTTCAATCTCAGGCACTCGACCGCCCATTAGATTTTGGCGCCTTACCAGTTCACCTCGGTGGTTATACCCGTATTCGGTGCTCCCCCCACTACTTTGATAAGCACTTCCACTTTGGAATGAGGTGACTCGCTGGCCAATTTCGTTGACGACATAACCATTACCAGAAATAAGGGCATCATTACCGATCGTCCGGTTACTTTTCAGAGTAAGAACGTTTCGATGTGCTTCATACTGGTTGATGACTCGGTGGACGGGTGACTGCACTGCTTCGACCAGGTTGCCACTATTGGCTAGATATTCATAGCTAAAAGTATTCCCGCTCTGATTCACCACACTACCTAGACGCCCTGCAGAATCATATCCATAAGTCGCACGATAAAGCCCATCGGTTAAAGCTACGTTCAAAGGCCGGAAAAGACTGTCGTAGTCGCGATCCAATTCGTAGTTCTCACCAGCATGTGATTCCTTGGTGAGCATGAGGTGATTGTATTGAGGGACTCCATTGGCAAGATCTCCTTGGTAGTAAAAACGAGCGTGGAAAGCTCCACCTCGAAAGACTCTTTGAAGCGCCCCCCAGCGATGATAGGTATATTTCAAATCTGGTGTCTGATCGGAGTAGTCCACGAGAACGAGATCACCTACTTTGGATGAGGTATTAGCATCTTCAAAATCGTAGACGTAAGTGGTCGTCACCCCCCTCGCCCAAACTCGCGTCTTCAAACGCCCTGCCGAAGTATAGGTATATTGCGGCCCTTTTCCGTCAGAATAAGTCTTCTTTTGCAAAAGATTGCATCGTTCCTGATAGGTCCAGGTCGTTGTTGCTTGCTGACTCCCGTAGGTCGTCATCGTTTTCATTCGCGACAAGCCATCATAGGTATAGGTGCGTCGGTAGGTCTGATCCCCATTAACCTCAACAACATTCCCTCGCAAATCATAAAAGGTGCGGGTGATGTTATTGATATTCTGCTTGGAATTTCTGTCATTCCCATTCGTCAAAATTTCACTATCCGGAGCATCCACCGTAATCGTCCGCCCCATGGCATCATAGGTGTAGGTGGTGGTGAGACTATTTGTCCCAGCGCGAACCTGTGTCACCGTGTGACTTTGATCATTGTTTCTGAAGGTGGTATTTACCTCTCCAGTTCGCCCGTCAATTGTTTTGAAAAGGCGGTTGTGAGAGTCATAAAAATACTGTTGAAATGAGACTTCAGCTCCATCGCTTCCATTTGAAAAACTCAGATTTGCAAGTCCACCTTGGTAGACAGTGGTGGTCTTTAATCCTGACGAAGCCTGCGAGACAGTCTGCCAATTCCCCTGTCCTTGTAACGTTGTGATTGATTTTGAAGCAGCTGCAGCTCGTTTATACGGAATTTGCCAACTCTTAAACCCATCAATCGAACTCTGTTTCACTCCAGTTTCAACTGCAATTGGTGTGCCATTTTCTTTGTTGCGGAAAATACGTGTCTCTGTTTGATGAACCAACGTTGTCCCATCCACTCCAAAGTGACAGTTCGTTTGTGAAAAGCTGACTCGATCAACATTCACATTCAACTGGCCATCTCCATCAAGATCCTGCCCAACAAACACCTGCTCCCCCTCCGGATTATAGGTGTAGAATGTAGCAACCCCATCGCCATCCACCGTCTTTTCCAGTTGCCCCTTTTCATTATAGTGAGACGTGGTGGTCGATCGATAAGGCGAAAAGAAGCCATTCATAAAGAAGGCTTGGCGACCCGCGAAGTCAACCCCACTCACTTGACTCAATTCCCATCGCGAATTCGCAGGAACATCCTGATCCATGACGTTGATAAAGGTTGTCATGACCTCCCCATTGATTCGCAAGGGAGCACTTGCATAGTAGCCATAAAAAGTTGGATTTTGGGCGCTCCCCCCTGAATAACGAGGCCTTCCATCACGATAACTCTGGGTCAGAGCCACTCCACCATCGGGATGGGTGACTTTAGTCGTCACTCCTTCACCTTGTTCAAAGCTTCCTCCAAAGTTCATCAAGGACTGACCTGACCCATAATGATAATCGTATCTCGTCGTCTCCATCGTCCGACCATCCGTCGCTCGTGGCGAAGCCACACGTGAGGCC
>JAHDGN010000436.1:1351-2850 GCA_020627645.1 Akkermansiaceae bacterium | reverse complement strand
ACATCGGTTCCAGACACGGTCTCGGTTTTACCGAAGTTTGAAGCGGTGCCATTGAGAGCATATGCCGCTCCTGCCCCCCCGTTGGGATTTCGTGCTTCAATTTGAATCGTGCCGTTGCCGATCGGGCCGGGGTTATCAAGATACCAGATCTCGGCGGTGCCTCTTCCTTGGATATTTTGGACTGCTCTGCTGAGGGGTTTTCCGTTGTATTGGACTTTAAGGATTTCGCCATTGCCGTTGTTCCATCCATGTTCGGTTGAGGCGACGACAACAAGTTTTGAGGCGTTTTTAGCATCAAAGGATCCGAGGCCATCGACAGGTTTTAGACCGCCACCTTTTGTCATGCGGAATGACTGACTGCTTTCGATCGAGACAACTCTATTGTTTTCGAGAGGGCGGCCGTTTGGATAGTAAAGGTCGATGAGTTGTTGGACTCGATTTTTAATTGAGACAGCTGATGTTTCAGCATAGACCTCTCCATTCGGACGCTGTTGATCGCCTGGTTGGAATAGGTTTTGGGTGTCCCATTGACGAGCATGTTCTCTTTCAGTCCAGGCGCCATTGATACTGGGCTTCCTCCCCCACCATCCGAGTGCAAATTCGCGAAAGGCGGCGTTGTTTTCTGGAACGAGCGTTTTGTACCGAGAGAGGAGGTCATAGATTTCGACTGGTGGTGCGAGGCCAGCATCTCGGACAGAGGCCTCGAGAGTTTGTGGGTCTTTGGGATGAATTCCCCAGAAGTGAAACAATGGTCTCACATCTTTCCCGACTGTCTGGCAGAGACGGAGCAGTTTTGCGTCGTCATTATTTGGAATCGGTCGACCGGTGGCCTGATCGTTGTTGAAGGAGAGCCAGAAACGGTTTAGCCCTTCCCAGCCGTAAAGCCTGACAATGTCTACGAATTTCGCATGTCCTTTGAGCTGGTAGACCTTTTCGGCGGTAGCCATTGGAACCTCCCTGGGGGAAAAATTGAAGACACACATCCATGCGACTGCTGTGTTGTCGAGGGTTCGGAACGGGCCGAATCCTCGTGAGCTTGAGAATGCTTGGTCGAGATCTACACTTAGTCCGGCATTCAATGCGGCAACATGATGAAGGTTTACATTTGCTTCTGTTTCGCCTGAAAATTTGGGGTGAAAGTAGGCGTGGCCGAGTTCGTGGAATTCGTAACTATTTGCGAATTCTGGACCTCTTACTAGGTGGTAATCGAAGAAGCCTCCTCGATCGTTGTTGGGATTATCTGTCACATTAATAGAGGGATATCCGGGAGCGTGAACGCTTACCCGGAAAAGAACATCAACCTGGGGATAGAGGGTTTCTTTTCCTCGGTTTCGAGGGAATCCCATGAGGTCATTGGTGGCATCGACTGCGGCGTCCCACTTATTCATCAAGGTGACGGGGTCTGGAAGCGCGTAGATCCAGTTTGTGGGAACTTGCATCATGAATTTTTCGGTCTGAAAGTCGGCCCAGGGTGCCTTGTGATTCCTTTCGGTGTTGAG
>JAHDGN010000436.1:0-1341 GCA_020627645.1 Akkermansiaceae bacterium | reverse complement strand
TCCAGTGTTGTCTGATCAAAAGACTTAGCTGAAAAGTAGGGAGAGCGGACGGCTCCAGTAACCTTCACATCTACGATTCCTGCGTTGGCCTGGTAGGGCACCTCAATGTAGACCCCGCCACCGTATGGGCTTGCTACTTTCACTGATGTTGAATCGATGTCATACAAGATGGTTGCGCGGTCGAGTCTTCGTACGGATGGTCGGTTTGAAAGATCCCAAGAATGAGCACCAATGCGGACTTGGTATCCTTTGTTTACGATGGACTGGGGAACATTCACGGTGACGATAGAACCGGGGGCGAGGTAGCAACCGGTTGGTTTTCTTGCTGGCCAAGTCCAGTGTTGTGTTTCCCGTCCAAAGGTGACGGGGAAGCTGCCGTTGATTTTAGAGGTGTGAGATATGGTTGGATTGTTGGGTGGGTCAACGGCACCAGGGAAATCGGCAGAGCTTTCAAATTTGAATCCGGTAAGGAGATCTTCATGAGTAGCCAAATTCTCGGAGGTGTAGACGTAGTCCATGATATATTGCATTACGTGGTAGACAGTCCAATTGAGGTCATTGATTTGGCGATTTCGATCATATCTTCGGCCGTCTCCAAAGACCGGCTGATTGAGGTTTTCGTAGGACCTCACAAGATCAATTGCTGCTTTGATTCGGTTGCGACTTGAACCAAGATTTTCCTTCTGGGTGTCAATTGTCCGTTTATGGGTATCAATTTGATTTTGGCTAAGGATGATTCTCCCTTCAACATGGTCTAGGAGTTGCTTAAGCGCAGTCATCAACGGACCGTTATCGACTGGTGGTTGGTTTTGAAGGTCGATCATTGCCCGACCAAGAGCATCCCCGGTGAGGATGTAGGTTTCGGCATTGTGGTTGTAGTGGAAGTCTTGGTTGATAGGAGAGATATCGGGTTCCCGCCAATATCCTCGGGTATCGATGGTTTTTACGTTGCCTCTGAACTCGGGATATTTCCCACTATCACCGCTAACTGCTAGTTGAGCATTTGCTGCTTTGAGTCCGGTACCTGAGAGGCGATCTCCTCCAAACCCGATCGTTCCGACTACGAAGGGTGCATTGGGTATGACCTTCCCGGGGTAGCGTTTTTCATAGTAGCTTCTCATTGTCTTGATTAGCCTCACCAGGTTTTGTTCGTAGTTTGATGCTGCGGGTTCGTTTTGGTCTTTGTGGCCTTGCCACCATGCGAATCCTGAAATTTGGAATCCTTGTGCGGCATATTGGGGGTATTCATTGGCGAAGTTGTCGAGAACATCAGTGACGTTGAAAACGGCCTCCTCCGCAGAATCTGTGGGTGGAATTGGGTTCTGACAGCTACAGGTGGCG
>JAHDGN010000435.1 GCA_020627645.1 Akkermansiaceae bacterium | reverse complement strand
CGCGAATACTTTACGCCGCAAGCGGCGGGGAATCAGACCCAAAGAGATTGAAACTTTTTTATATTATTTTTATTTTTTGATATCAATATCATATCCAACGGGATGATCAATTCCACACCCACCCGCCTATCACCCAAGACAAAACTCCTCAAAATATCCGCCCTATCGGTCTCCCTCATTTTATCTTCAACCACTTCAGGACAAATCAGAACCCTACCAAATGGAATGCCCATCTTAAACAGTAATCCGGGAGCTGCTGCTGTCATCTTCTTAGATTTTGACGGTGGCGACGCCTTCGGCACTCAGGTCGGCCCATACGGTGGTGACGACTCTTTTAATGCCACCGAGCGACAAGAAATCATCAAAACCTGGACCGATATCTCAAATCACTTCGCCATGTTTGATCTCAACGTCACCACCATTCAACCCGACCGAAAGAGCATCCCAACCGCCCCCATCACCATCTCCCCAGATTTCAAAGCAGCCAGCTCGGCCGTTCGAGTCTTAGGCAGCACAAGAGAAAGAGTCAACACCGCCATCCATGCCGACGGCCCCATCACCTACTCCCCTGCCATCACTCACGAACTAGGACACGCCCTAGGATGCCACCACCAAGGGCTATACAAAGATGATGGCGAAAGAATCACCGCTTACCGAAGTGCCGACGAATGGGGACAAGGCTACTTCATGGGCGCCGCCCACTCCGGAAAATACCCCCACTGGGGCGTCGGATTTGCCACCGCAGGAGGAGTCAAAGTTGCCCAAAACGATATCGATATCATTACCTCCAACATCATCGCTCAAGCCAAGACCTTTACCAATGGGAGATACAATGGCGACGGATTCCGAGTCGACGACCACTCAGGAAACCTCAACGCACCATCCACAATCCGTCTAAATAACGCCCCAAACCTTGGATCCAACGGCCTTCAAGGTCGAACCACGGGCATCATCGAGCGATTCAACGACACCGACGTCTTCTCCTTCAATTGGCCCGGCGGAAACGCCTCCATCAAAGCCGAAGCAACTCGCGCTCTGGCAGCCTCCGTCCACAACCAGACCCACTCTTCCTCAGTGACCACTATCATGGAACTACTGAACAGCAGTGGCAGACTCGTCAGACAAAATACCCCAACCAGTCAATCAGACACCGACGCCTTCATCGGGAACATCCCCCTATCAGCTGGCACCTATTATATCAGAATACGAGGAGCTGGGCTAGTCGGAGACCTCGGAGCCGATGACCTCACCATCGAGGGCAATGCCTCCCAAACCACCACCCCCATTACCGTTTCTGGATCCACCGAAGCAGCGGCCATCGCTGCCATTCAAGCCTCAGGAAACACCCTCGGAACGATCTCTCGCATTCACAGCCCAACCGTCCCAACAGGGCGAGTCATCAGCCAATCTGCAACGACTGGAACCATCAACCTCACCATCTCACTAGGCACGGCTCCAAGCTCCGTAACCCCACCAAAGTTTTCTCGACTCCTCGTCACCTCCGTGCGAAGCGACCAGTGGAAAACCGTCAACCTAGATCAAAATTTCGGAAAATTCATCGTCATCGGAACCCCCATCTACCGAAATGCCGTCTCCTCTCCTCCAGTTGTCACTCGCTTCAAAGGAGTCAAAGACAACAGATTCCAAATCGAATTGGACCGAATCGATCATTCCGACTCACCCATCTCTCTCAACGTCTCCGTGATTGTTGCCGAAGTCGGCGTCTACAATCAACGAGATCATGGCGTCAAAATGGAAGTCGTCAGACAACCCCTCAAACCACTGTCAACCTCAACGAACTGGATTGCCGAAAAAGTCCAGCTCAACAACAGCTACAACTCCCCAGTTGTTGTCGGACAAGTCCTAAGCTACCAAAATCAAGACTGGTCAGTCTTCTGGACCATGGGCGACCGCCTCACCAACCCACCAAGAAACGGACACCTCTCAATCGGGAAACACATCGGTGAAGACCCCAACCGCTCGAGAACCCGACATGAAGGGATCGGGTATATCGTCATCGAAGCCGGACGCGGCAAAATTGGGAACATCAACTACGAAGCCGGAATCGGACCCGATATCGTCCGAGGAATATTAGACTCTCCTCAACCGTATCGATACCACCTCAGTGGACAACTCCGATCCGTCGGAGCCGTCGCTCTCACCATCGCCGGCATGGACGGACGCGACGGTGGGTGGCCCGCCCTCTCCGGCGGCAACTCATCAATGACTCGCTCCGGGCTCAACCTCTACATTCTAGAAGACGAACTCCGTGATCGAGATCGCGTCCACACGACCGAACAAGTCAGTTACCTCGTTGTTGAGTAAGTCCCCTCTGGAACCGCAACAACCACGAATGTGGCCTCTGATCCTCAGAGGCCACATTATCTCACACCATTAAGGAAAACGCTGTTCAAAATACAAACCAAGTCGAGGCATTACCCTCCTATCCAATCAGCGCATCTTCGCACCAATAGGTCTGCTTGTGTCCACGATCTTCAAATTCCTTCACCATCTCTTCCGCCTGATTTCTAGTGAGATTCACCTCAACCAAAAACTCATTTCCCGAATCGTCCTGACGCTTGACTACCCAACTAGGGAATGCGTCCCCCGGAACCGCTGCCCACCAACCAAACTCATCCTGTCCCCAGCGAATTCCCATCTTAGAAACAATCGTACGAAGCAACTCGACCTCCGTCGATGACTTGCCGCCATCGAGAATCTGAATTGGAAGATCTTTTCCTGAAGTCGAAGGAATCATCCCCTGAAGAACACCAACCTCACAACCAGGCCCACCAGGTTCTCCCTTCCGATGACGTATTTGTAATTCATCCGCCATATTGTCTTGGGACAA